>JBCCEO010000014.1:0-26107 GCA_039030255.1 Planctomycetota bacterium
ACTCCAAAGAGCATTGCCAGATTTGGAATACCAAGTGGCGAGGCGCGGGCATTCCACCTGCAATGCTGATCGACGAGAACGACGAGCCCAGTTTTCTACATGTACTTTCGGAAGCGAACACGAAGACGCACAATTACCATTACGTACGACGCGTCGACGGCAAATGGAAAACGACCAAGATCTGCCCCTCGAACCACCAATGGAATAGCGCTTATCTCGCGAAGGATTCCGCAGGCAAACTGCACGCCTATGTGATTACCGGTGAAGGTTACCTGGAAGGTGGCTACATGGATCGCCATGGAGGCGGACGAATTGAAGAATGGACTTCCAGCGATACTGGCGAGGCCTGGGAACTGCACCGAGCTTTGCGCGCTGACGAAGAACAATACGCGGGTTGGCGATTTAACAATATCCAACCAGTCACCTATCCCGACGGCTCCTTCGTGGACGGCATGCTGATCTTCTACGGTTGGAAAGATCCGAATCGTCCCGAGGCGAAGGCTTTCTTGCTGGACGAAAGTCAATAACAATTAACAACCCACCAAGCCCTCTAATGAAACCCACCATGTTAAGAAGAACCATTCCTGTCCTTGCCTTACTATTCTTTGCCTTTACTGCTCAAGCTGCCGACAAGCCACTGAAAGTGTTTCTGCTAGTTGGACAATCCAACATGCAAGGGCACGCTGCCACAAGAACGCTAGAACACATCGGAATGGATCCCGCTACTAGGCCAATGCTAGACGCAATTCAAACATCCGACGGGACGGCCAAAGTTCATGAGAAAGTTTGGATCACCTACCTCTCTGCGGGCGGCGAAAAGAAAGGCCAGCTGACGACTGGTTACGGGGCGAACAATGACAAAATCGGCCCCGAGCTGACTTTCGGCATCTACATGCAACAGATGCTCGGCGAACCTATTCTCATTATCAAGACGGCGTGGGGAGGCAAGAGTATTCACACGGACTTCAGGCCACCCAGCGCTGGCCCCTACAAGTTCAACGAATCGCAGCTGGCGAATTTCGAAAAACAGAACAAGGACTTAGCAGAAATCCAAAAAGCAAAGGAAGCGGCAACTGGTTTCTACTATCGTCAGATGCTGGAGCACGTTCAAAAAACCCTGAAAGACATCGAGTCTGTGTACCCCGACTACGATGCGAACCAAGGCTACGAGCTTTCAGGTTTCGTTTGGTTCCAAGGCTGGAATGACATGGTCGATCGTGGAGTCTACCCGAAACGTGATCAGTCCGGAGGCTACGACGCGTACAGCGAAGTACTAGGGCACTTTATTCGCGACGTTCGTAAAGACCTCAATGCTCCTAAGCTCCCGTTTGTCATCGGAGTCATGGGAGCCGGCGGGCCTGTAGCAAAATACTTGCCGGATCAAAAGCGTTACAGTGGAATTCACCAGAATTTTCGAGACGCAATGGCTGCTCCTGCCAAGTCCAGTGAGTTCAAGGGAAATGTCGCAGCAGTATTGACGGAAAACTACTGGGACATGGAATTGACCGTGCTGCGCGATCGCGAGAACAAGTTGAAGCAAGTCGCCAAGAAAATGGCTAGCGAAGGGGAAATCGCAAAGTCAGAGGAAAGAGCCCAAGTCGCGGCGGCGAGAGAAAAAGAATTCACCGCACGAGAGTTGAAAGTCTTGCAAACGGCTGTTTCCAACGCAGAATACCACTACCTTGGATGCGGCAAGATTATGGCCGGAATCGGAAAAGGTTTTGCAGAAGCGATGCATAAACTGATGCAATAACCCCGTCTCGCATAATGTTTGGCGTTTCGAATCAGATGATGCACCTCCCAGCCAATGCTACGATTTATCTCTCGGCTCTGCTGCTCACGGGAGTCTTAGCTTGCGCTACAGCGGCGCAGAGCCAACCTAGTGACGACGACGCGTATTTCGATGAGCACATTGCTCCTTTGCTGATTCGTCGCTGCGTCGAGTGTCACCAAGGAACGGACCCAGCGGGCGGACTCGACCTGACCTCGCAAGCTGGCTTGGCTCAAGGAGGAGATCTTGGGGAAGCCATCGATTCAATCAAGCTGATCGAAAGCCACCTGCTTGAACGTGTCGTCAGTGGCGAGATGCCTCCTGAGCAACAAGGCAAATCGCAAGCACTGCCAGCGGCGGAGCAAACAGAACTTCGGCGTTGGATCCTGGCCGGCGCACCTTGGCCCGAAAACCGAACGCTCGACTACTTCGAGAAAACCAATGAAGTCAGGGCAGGGCGGGACTGGTGGTCTCTTCAACCCATCGATCGTCCTGATCCGCCGCTCAAGGCCGAATCCATTCATCCGATTGATTCTTTTGTTCAGAATCGCCTCGATCAGCATAATCTCGAACCGGCCCCCAAAGCCGATCGACGAACGTTGGTACGGCGACTCTACTACGATTTGCTTGGCATTCCGCCCAGCTACGAACAGGTCGAGTCCTTTGCCGCCGACAAAGATCCTCGTGCCTGGGAAAAGCTCATCGACAACTTACTGGCCAGCCCGCAGTACGGCCAACGTTGGGCCCGGTACTGGCTGGACGTTGCCCGCTACGCCGACACCAGTGGTTACGAACGCGACCAGGAAAAACCCTTTGCTTGGAAGTATCGCGACTGGGTGGTCGACGCGCTGAACAATGACATGCCCTACGACCAGTTCATCGTACAGCAATTGGCTGGTGACGAAATTGAGGATGCCGACCTGTCCTCGGTCATCGCGACAGGCTTCTTGCGACTGGGTACTTGGAACGACGAACCCAACGATCCTCAGGATTATCAGTACGATCGCCTCGAGGATCTGGTGCACACGACCTCGTCGGCTTTTCTAGGCCTGACCATCAAGTGTGCTCGCTGTCACGATCACAAATTCGATGCGATTACGCAAGAAGATTATTATCGTTTTGCCTCGGCATTTTGGTCGGGCCCAATCCAGAGCGTCAGAAAGAATTTGGGCGGACCGAGTGAGGAACAGCTCGGTTACAAAGAAGTGCTTGGCTGGACCGATATTGTTGCAAAACCCAAAGCGCTCTTCCTGTTGAAAAACGGCGAGCGCAAGCAGCCCATGTTCGCCGTCCAGCCTGCGAGTATTTCAAGCATCCCAGATCTCGAAGCAAAGTTTGCGTCACCTCCATCCGGCAGCAAGACGACGAGCCTGCGTTTGCAGCTCGCCAATTGGTTAACGCACCGCGACAACCCGCTGACAACGCGTGTCATTGTCAATCGTGTATGGCAGCATCATTTCGGCAAGGGCATTGTGCGAACGCCCAACAACTTTGGATTCATGGCCGACCCACCAACACATCCTCTCTTGCTAGATTGGCTGGCGAGTGAGTTTCTGTCGAGCGGCCAAAGTCTAAAGTCCCTGCATCGCCTGATCCTAACCTCAGATACTTGGCAACAAAGCTCTCTACATCCCGAACAAGCAAGTTACGAACAGATCGACGCGGGCAATCGCTACTGGTGGCGATTCGAACGTCAACGTCTGGATGCAGAAGCTCTACGCGACTCCATGCTACAGGCAAGTGGTGAACTTAGCCTAGAACCCAATGGTCCGGGCTTCAAAGCATCCATACCGGCGGCAGCGTTAGAGGGACTTTCTCGCAAGGCAAGTGTTTGGCAAGCATCGCCAGAGAATGAGCAGCTTCGTCGCAGCATTTACATGTATCTCAAACGCGGCTTGCTGCCGCCGATGATGACTACTTTCGATTTGTGCGATCCGACACTTTCCTGTGGAAAACGCGACGACACCGTTGTGCCTACTCAAGCATTAGCCCTCCTAAACAACTCCTTCGTGCATCGCCGCAGTCGGAGGCTAGCGATCAAAATCCAAGATTCCAAACAAGCTGACTCAAGCGATTCGACGGATTCTTATCGCGAGGTGAGGCAAGCTTGGAAGCTAGTGTTATCCCGCCCGCCTACCGAGCATGAAAAAGAACTGGGCTTGCAGCACTTACAAATGCAGCAAGAACTGATTCAAAAGCAACAGCATGCGGAAGCAACCGGCCAAGAAACAATCAAATCAAATCCGATTTTGCACTTGGTTCCCAACCGGTACAAAGGACGGGAGCAGACGTCACTGGATGGATCGGCCGCTGGCACCTTCGAGAACGTTGCCAAGGATCCATTCTGGGTTTTCCAAGACGACGCGACAGCGCGACCGACGTTTTCGTCTGCGAGTATTGGTGGCCAACCGGCTCTACGATTCAGCGGCAATGGGCAGTACTTGAAGATTCAAGGAAAACTACTTGATTCACCCGAATGCACGATTATTTGCGTCGCCAAGGATGAAAGTGGCAATGGGAATCGCGAACTAATCTCGAATTGGAACGGCGCGGCTGGCAACTCGACGCAGTCCCTTTTTCTGGGTCTCACCGGCGAGAACACGATTCGTTTTTCCGATGCTGCCCCGCAAGCAGGTCTGCTTCGGAAGCGAGATCAAGCCTTTATACTCTCGGCTACGAACGGTACGGAGAAGTCACAAGTCCACCAGAATTCACAGCTGCTTTATTCGGGATCTGCGATTCAAAATCGCCGACTGGACACAGACTGGGTTATTGGAACTCAGGGCAACATTGGCGGTGAATACTGGAAGGGACTCATTGCCGAAATCCTTGTTTTCGATCGTGCATTGCCATCCGAGCAGAGAAGGGCAATTGAACAAGAACTTGGCGAGCGTTATCGAATTGAAACGCAGGCTGCAACTGCTGAGCAAGTGGACAGTCCCGAACTCCTCGCACTTGCCTCGCTTTGCCAAGTCCTCATGAACTCCAATGAATTCTTGTACGTCGATTGAGGATGAACATGCCACCCAACTTGTTTCCATGCCGACAGAACCGACGGGAATTCGTTTGGCAAATGGGCTGCGGCTTTGCAGGGCTCGCACTGACAGACTTGCTCTGCCAAGATCAGTTCTTTTCCGATATTCAAGCTGGCGAGAGCTCTGCCGGTCTTCTTCCTGCACCTCATTTCGCTCCCCGTGCAAAATCTTGCATATTCCTGACCATGAACGGTGCACCTTCCCAGGTAGACACCTTTGACTACAAGCCGGAGTTGGAAAAATACGCGGGTAAGCAGTTGCCGGGAGACAAGGAATATATCAACTCAGGCGGACGCAAAATCGGTTATCTGACTCCTGCGTTTCGCAAATTTCGAAGTGGGGGAGAAAGCGGCCTATTGGTATCGGACTATTTTCCTAAACTCCGCCAGCATGCAGACAAACTCTGTGTGATCAATTCTTGCCACACAGATAGCCACGCTCACGGCTCCGCACTTGTGGCCATGAACACCGGCAAGACCTTGATTGGCAGACCCTCTCTGGGCAGTTGGTCTGTCTACGGTCTGGGCTCTGAAAACGAAGACTTGCCCGGGTACGTAGTCATGCTCGATAAACGCGGCGGTCCGATCAGTGGACAACCGAATTGGTCGAGTGGCTTTATGCCGGGCACGTACTCCGGTACACTTTTTCGTCCATCAGGCGATCCCATCCTTGACTTGCGTGGCCCAGAATATATCAGCAGAGATGCGCAGCGCGAGCAATTGAATCTACTGGATCAATTGAACGCGAAACATTTCGCTGAGCGTCCAGGCGGGCAGGAATTGGCGGCTCGCATCAAGAGTTATGAACTCGCATTTCGCATGCAATCCTCCACTCCCGAAGCAGTAGACCTTGAGCAAGAATCACAATCTACTCTCGACATGTACGGGGTCGGCAAACGGCCAACTAATGAGTACGGGCGCAATTGCCTAATTGCCAGACGATTGGTCGAACGCGGCGTTCGATTTATCCAACTTTATTCTGGTGGCGGGCACTTGGAGGAAACGTGGGACGCGCACGCTGGGATCGAATCGAATCATGGAACACACGCTCCAGAAGTAGACCAACCCATTGCAGCACTGCTAACCGACTTGCAACAGCGCGGTCTGTTAGACGAAACGCTGGTAGTTTGGGGCGGTGAATTCGGCCGAATGCCTTTCAGCGAAGGAAAGAATGCTCCCGGTCGCAATCACAACCCCTATGGATATTCCATGTGGCTGGCTGGCGCGGGAGTACGTGGTGGAATAAACTATGGCAGCACCGATGAACTAGGTTTTGAAGCCGTTGAAAATAAAGTACATTTAAGCGACCTCCACGCTACAATCCTTTACATCATGGGCTTAGACCATGAACACCTTACGTACTTCCACCAAGGGCGCAAGGAAAGTCTGACCGACGTGCGGGGACGCGTCGTCAAGTCGCTGCTTGGTTAAAGACTCACAACATAGCGGATCATCCGCACTAGATTTCTTCCCCGACTAGCTGAAGATTTTTTGCGCTCTATTTCACCAACATGCCCATTTCTGTAGTTATTGCCGACGATCACAAAATTCTGCTCGAAGGCCTCGCAAGCCTGCTGGAACAAGCCGAAAGCGTTAGATTGCTGGCGAAAACACATTCCGGCGAGCAACTGAAACAGCTAGTCTTGGAATTGCAGCCCGAGATCGTCGTCTGCGATGTTTCCATGCCTAGTGTGGGAGCCGAATCCATCGCACGTTGGCTGGAGGTAGAAGAGATTGATGCAAAACTTTTGGCACTTACCGTTCACGAAGATCCGATTATCGCCAAGTTGATTTTGGATGCTGGCGCTCGCGGTTACGTGCTGAAGAAGAATGCCTTCGATCATTTGCTTGACGCTATTGAAAGCATCTCAGCGGGGGAGCTTTTCATCAGCCCTGAAATTGCTGGTTCGCTGATATCTGGAGCTTCCTCGTCGGCCGGTCTCAGTAATCGTGAACGAGAAGTTCTCGGCGGATTCGCTCGTGGCCTGTCCTACAAGCAGATCGCTGCAGAGATGAAGATCAGCGTCAAAACGGTGGAAACTTACCGAAGCCGTCTGCTAACGAAACTAAACGCTGAGACCAACGCAGATCTGATCCGCTACGCCATAGAAATCGGGCTTAACCCGTAGCAGCTAGCCAAGGCGTACTGGTTATGTCGATCTGAGCATCTGTATGGACTAGAGAGTCTAAAATCGCTTTCATGTTGATGACCTAGACTTCTTACTGGCTTGTCATAACCCGTAGGGAGGTATGTTTGCACACGACTTTCGCGGCTTCAATTTGCTTCATCAAAGTAGCGTGCAATGGATGAACTTAGCAAAATATTCGAGTACCAAGGCGGACAAGGCGATCAAATCTCGCTGGTAGAGACACTGGTCGCCATGGGGCTTTCTGCCTTTTGCTCCATGATGATCGCATATTGCTACCGTGGTACGCATAAGGGTACTGGCTACAGCCAGAACTACACGCAGTCTTTGGTGCTGCTGTCTCTGGTGACGACTTTGATCATGATCGTCATTGGCTCCAATATTGCCCGTGCTTTTTCGTTGGTCGGAGCTCTATCCATCATCCGCTTCCGAAATGCCGTCAAGGAAACACGCGACGTCGCGTTTATTTTCTTCGCCATGGCTATAGCCATGGCATGTGGCACACGCTTTTACTCGCTGGCCATGACTGCCACGGTGATGAATTGCCTCGCGATGTTTGCTATGTTTGCAACGAACTTTGCAAAATCCAACATCATTAGCGAACGATTGATTCGGGTACAGTTTCCGCCAAATCTTGAACCGGAGAAAGCCGTTGAAGGCACCTTTCCGCAGCTTTTCCAATCCTGGAATATCGTGTCGATGGAAAGTGTGCGTCAAGGACTTTACAAAGAAGTTGTCTACTCCGTCCAGCCTCTCCCGAGCGTGACTGGCAGCGAAGTCCTGGATAGAATCTCACACATCAACGGCAACTTGAAGATCTCCTACGACTACGCCAACCACACTGAAGAACTCTGATTGCACGAGTGATGCATCTTGGCTTCGGCCGCACATAAACTTCGTGCGGCTAATAAGTCTGCGTGTGTTTCAGAGTTGAAAATGGATTCTTTGGAGCACCTTTACTTTTCTCGGTCACCGCTAGCCTGGGCGAATGCAACATGGCAGAAAACAAAAACTTGCGTGTGACGGAGAATTCTGATGCCGGAGTGCGTCGGTTTGATAGCACACCCATTCGGCTTTGTTGCGTTGCGCTGCTTTGCATCTTTGGGTGGTATGCATTGAATCGTACACCTTTGGCCGATCACATCACCTTTGCCAAGACTTATGGTCGCCCTCAAGTTTTATTGCCTGGAGCGGCGCAAGCTACGAACCAACTATTTGTTGAGTTGCAGAACTCAGTCGCAGTACAACCGGCGGAGCAGGAAAGCTCGCTTCGTACGATTCGAATCCAAGTTCCGAAAAACACAATTTCGAATATGTTCGCCGCGCTACAATACGGAGATCCAGAACTTGGTCATGAGGAGGGTGGAAACAAACCCTATTTCAAAGCCACGATCCAAGATAACAATGCCGATGTTCAACGCTGCAAAATCTGTTTGCGTGGCACGATGCCTTGGCACCATCAGCCCGCCAAGCCGTCGCTACGCATTCGCATCAAGAAGGAAGATCTCAACGGCGGGCCACGATTTCTCGAGCTAACGAGGCCTGAAGATTCGCTGGCGATGAAAAACTGGCTACCAAGTTCTATTGCAGACGAACTTGGTCTACTGCACGAGCACAATGAGCATATACGTGTTTTTCTGAACGAAAAGTTCCTGGGCGTTTACCTCTGTTCTATGCGGCAAACAGAACTCATGGCACTCAACGCCAAGCGCATGCCAGGAACCTTTTTCAAAGGCGAGTTTGGAGGCGACCTCTGGGCCTCTTTAGAATCATGGAAGTTGAGCGGGGACGAATCACCCGCGGACCTAGAGGCATTTGAAGATTTCCTAGCCATCTTGCGCGAAGAACCTTCGCCGGAGAGTTTCGCAAAGTTGCGAACCGTCTTTGATGTGCGGCGTTACGCACAATGGACAGCTCTGATGATCGTCACGGGCAGTATCCACACCGATCGCAATCACAATCATTCCTATTTTTTCTGCCCCAATCTTGGCAAGCTCGAAGCGATCCCCTGGGATTGCAATTCGTTTGGGATTCACACCCAAGTCGACACGACCCCCGACACAGCCCTACATCCCTTGCAAATCTTTCTAAGTCAAGATCCTGAATGGATACAACTTCGCAATACCTGGGTTTGGAAGCTGCTCCAAGATATCGCTTCGCCTTCGAATTTGCAGCATCGAGTCGAAGCACAATATGCTTCCATGGCAGCGGAGCTGAAAGCTGACGGCTACTTACGAGAAGTCGTTTTTAGTCATGCAGAGTGGATAAGCAAACCGGTATCCGTACGAGAGCTTGTCGCAAAGAAAAGCGCACTGAAAGATTGGATTTGCGCTCGGGCAGATTTCCTTTCGAACTACCTTGAAGATTGTCGCTATATTGTGCAAGCGTCGTCTTCTTCAACTAGCTGTCGAATCACAGTCTCAGGCAACGTGGCGTTAAAGGTAGCGGAAATTGGGACAGATGCGAATCGTGAATGGCTATTAGCTCCTGCACTTGCTTCCGAAGCAGTCATGGGCACATCACGCCCTTACCAAGGAATTCTGCCAGCTCCCTATCTCCCGCGAATAGCTAGAACTTTCGAAATCCCGGTCGCATTAAATTGCCTGATTTTTTCCAACGCAGTCACCGGAACGGAAGCCAAGCAAGAAGCTGGGCCGCTCGATCTCGATGCTCAACTTGCCCAGGCAATTCTGCTGCCAACCACGCAGCAAATCGAAGAAATCATGCTCGGACCAGGGCCTGTGGCATTGAACGAAGATTTGATAGTCCGAGCCGACCAATGCCTCGTCATTCGACCAGGAACTCAGTTGCTCCTGGCGCCTAATGTTGGAATCTACAGCGAAGGACAAGTTCTCGCATTGGGCTCGGAGGAAAAACCAATCCGCATCCAGAGCCAAGCAAACGAAATCGACGAAAGCGTCGGAGAGGATTACACGCCTTGGTCAACATTTGCAGTATTCGGGACGGCTAGCGGCGACTCGCACTTTTCTCACTGCAATATCAATGGCGGCTCGACAGGAGAATTCCACCATCGTCGATTCAAAGGCATGTTCAGCATCTACAACTGCCCTCGAGTCACTATAACCAACTGCACTTTCGGTGAAAACTTTATCGGAGACGATGCAGTCAACATCGCGCAGTCGGAATTCGCGATTCGCTCCTGCACCTGGAAGAACGCGAAGGCAGATGCCTTGGATTGCGACATGGCCCGCGGGACCATTGAAGATTCGCACTGGGTTGATGCGGGAAATGACGCCATCGATTTGATGACATGCAAAGTCTTTGTCACGAACTGCGAAATCAAAGGTTCGGGTGACAAGGGAATCAGCATTGGTGAAGACTCCAAGCTGGTCGCGCGCACTGTAAGCATAGACAGCTGCCTAATTGGAACCGAAGCCAAAGACGATTCGACTGCCTGCTTCACTGACTGCGAATTTACGAACAATAACACCGGCGCTCATTCCTATCAAAAGAAATGGTTCTATCATCGTGCAGGTTCGCTGCACTTCAAAGACTGTAGGTTCGCGGGTAGCAAGTTAGTGGATATTCACGCCGAAAAACGAGCAAAATTCAAACTCGACGGAACCACCGTTGCGTCTTTCGCTGGAGCAGCTTCGCGTTTCCAACTCGATCAGACGAAAGCGCCGCGCAAGACGGAAGCAACTCCCAGCTCAGCTGAGATCCCGGTCTCCAAACAAGATCTCCCTGCTGGCTCGACCGTTCAGAACAAGGAGCTGCTATGACTGCTGGTCGATTCGAACTGAAATACGTCATCAACGCGGCTCAACGGGCACGATTCCTTGCCGCTTGTCAGAGCGCACTACTACCTGATCCGCACGGCCAAGATGCCATCTATCGCGTTTCAAGCGTCTACTTTGATTCTCCCGACTTTGCAGCTTTCTGGGAGAAGATGGACGGTGAAGCTATTCGCAGCAAGTATCGCTTGCGTTTCTACAGCTTGGACGAAGAATCCGAATCCATCGCTGCCGCGTTCATGGAAATCAAACATCGAATTCACAATACAGTCTACAAGCAACGTATCAAACTAACCTCCGATGGAGCCCAGGCAATTCTGCTTGACGCAAGTGCTTTGCGGCGTATCAGTACTTTCATTGATACGAGAAAAGAGTCGGATTCTGCGGCGATTGCCTCAGTCGAACAAGCGGCTCACCAGGGCCTCGAAGCCAAAACGACGATAACCTATCTGCGCGAAGCTTGGTTGGGTCGCCACGACGACCGACTGCGTGTCACCTTCGATTCCGCTGGGCAAGCATACCAGGCGCACCAGTATGCTCTCGTGGCTTCCGGCAATGGCGAATCGTTTTTGCGTCCTGATCAAACCATACTAGAAGTCAAATTCAATCAGTCTATCCCGCGCTGGATCCGTGACGTTCTCGACTCGCAAAACCTAGTCTTGAACCGATTTAGCAAATATGCCGAAGGGGTTCGAATTCCAGCCACTCAATACGCCGAATCATTGCGGCGGCAAGCTGCTCTCGAGATTTCGAACTCGGGGCAACCTAAACAGCATTCCAGTCGAGAGGACACCCCCAGGGAGCAAGTTTCGGAGTCCGCGCAGCAAAATGATGCGGCGAATAGCGGCAGCAGCCGTACCAACGCCATTTTTCCGAGCATTTCCATTCCAAATGGTTCGAATCCTACCAACGATTCCAAGCTTTGAGGCTTATAGGCACCTCCCTGCTCAACGAAAAACGCCCGAATTTCGAAATGATACGCCAGCCTAAGTTGCGATTCGTGCCATTTCTGCAACCATAAGACCTCCTTGGCAAAGTTTCTTTGTTCTTACGGAAGGTCCGGTCCTCGCATGCGGAACCAACTTTTCTCAACTGTTTTCCAACTGGCGAAATTCTCAACTCTCGCTCTGATTCTATTTACGGTAAAGGATGCCAAAACTGTCATGGCAGACGATCTTCCCAAAGCCCCTGTGGCCAAGAAAAAACCGAAGATACTTCGCAACCACGGAGTCGAGCGAACAGACAATTACTACTGGCTGCGCGAACGAGAGAATCCGGAAGTCATCGATTATCTGGAGGCTGAGAATGCTTACACAGACGCAAAGTTAAATAGTGTTCAAACACTTGAAACCCCGCTGTTCGAAGAAATCAAGGGACGCATTGAGCCGGACGACTCCTCCGTTCCATATGAGGATCGAGGCTTCGTCTATTACACACGTTACGAAACCGGCAAGCAGTATCCAATTTATTGCCGCAAGAGAACCGGGGCCGATGCGGGCGAAGAAATCATGCTGGATGTGAACCAGCTAGCCGAGGGACAAAGCTTTTGTAGCGTCCGTGGTTTTCGTGTCAGTCCAGATAGCCAGCTGGCAAGCTTCGCCGTCGACTTTACGGGAAGACGGAAATACAAACTACGTTTCAAAGATCTGAATGAAAACAAATTGCTAAGCGATGAGATCGAGAACATCTCCGGAGGCAGTGTTTGGGCCAAGGACAACAAAACGGTTTTTTACACCCGAAAAGACCCGGTGACACTGCGCGCCTATTTGGTGATGCGTCATGAACTTGGCACCCCACCAGAATCTGATGTGGCGGTCTTCGAGGAGACGGACGACGAGTACGAATGCAGACTTTACGCCTCACGCTCACGAGAGTACGTTTTCATCAATTCTAGCCAAACGCTCAGCACCGAGACGCTATACCTCAAGGTCGATGATCCGCAGGGCGAGTTCAAAGTCTTCCACGCCCGCGAGTCAGAACACGAGTACTCGGTAGACCACTTGGGAGATCGCTTCGTCATTCAAAGCAACGCCGGGGCGGATAACTTTAAGCTCATGAGCGCTACGATCTCTGCGCACGAGAAATCAAATTGGAAAGAACTTATCGGGCACCGAGACGATGTGCTGGTTCAAGACTTTACGCTCTTCGATGATTATATGGTCGTCTCCGAACGCGAAAACGGGCTCGTGCATTTACGCGTTCGAAGCAACGATGGTTCCGTAGATTATCGCATGCCATTCGATGAGCCGGCCTATGTGGCAAGTATGGCACCAACGCCTAACCCAAGCACGACGAAACTTCGTTACGTATACACATCGCTGACAACCCCAAGTAGTGTGCTCGAATACGACATGAGCACAAAACAGAACGAGCTGCTTAAGGAAAGCAAAGTCCTTGGTGATTTTGATCGCGAAAACTACGTGACGGAACGCGTTTGGGCAACAGCCCGTGACGGAACGAGAGTTCCTGTGTCGATCGTTTATCACAAGAATACTCCGATCGATGGCACGGCACCTTGTTTGGAATATGGATACGGTTCCTACGGCAGTAGCATGGATCCTCGCTTCAGTTCCGCAAATCTCAGCCTCCTCGATCGCGGATTCATTTATGCCATAGCACACATTCGCGGCGGAGAAGAGATGGGCCGAAGCTGGTACGAAGACGGCAAACTGCTTCGCAAGAAAAACACATTCACCGACTTCATCGACGTCGGAAAATTCCTGATTCAAAAAGGTTACTCTGATCCCAAGCGGCTCTACTGCCGAGGAGGCAGCGCCGGGGGATTGTTGATCGGAGCCGTCATCAACGCCGAACCAACGCTATATCACGGCGCGATCGCAGACGTTCCTTTTGTGGATGTCGTCACGACCATGCTTGACGAATCCATCCCGCTGACGACATTCGAATATGACGAATGGGGAAACCCAAATCAAAAAGAGTTTTTCGACTACATGCTCCAGTACTCACCCTATGATCAAGTCGGATCCTTCAACTATCCACACTTACTCGTCACCACGGGACTTCACGATTCCCAAGTCCAGTACTGGGAGCCCGCGAAATGGGTCGCGAAAATGCGAGCTTTGAAGTCTGGCAACAACCTTTTGTTGCTCAAAACGAACATGGACGCTGGCCACGGTGGCGCCTCTGGGCGATTTGATCGCTTCAAAATTGTTGCAACGCGTTATGCGTTCTTAATCAAGCTAGCAGAAGGACTTTAGACAGTTTCTTACACGCGATTTTTTGTGCCGAGATATCCCAAACGCTGCGTCTCTAAGTGGTGAATTGTACTGACGCGTACTCTCAACAAAGGGTTTACGCAGAAAAATCAGTTTTTGCGCATCGATATGCGTACGGGCGTGAATCTCAACCTAAGCTTAACATGGCTCAACGGAATCGACCGTTGAGCATTTGTCCGGTGGCCGATCCAAACGCGGAGGATTCAAAATGAGCGTATGCCCAACCTGTGGAAAATCTCAAACTTCAGCTGGCACAGTCTTAGCCTGGTGCCTGGGAATATTCTTCGCCGGAACCATCGGCCTATTCATGTTCATTATCGTTTGCTTGGCGGCAATCTCTTCCATTGGTGAATCCAGTAACCAAGAGTTTGAAGAAATTGCGGCCGAGCTACAAGCGAACCAAGCCAACATTGCCATCGAAAAGAGCTTTGAGCAGAACTAGAGCTCGACGCTTCACTCACCACCAATCCATTCCGTCTCTAGCTCCAGCTTTGCTCGCGTTAATTGCTTGAGGCGGACTCTTCTTGCAAACAGCTCATCAGCCTTTCCTCTAACTCGATGCGGAAAGGCTTAATGTCCTTGCCGCGCGTTTGGGTGAGCATGACACCCAGGCAGTTTGCTTCGAAGTCGATCCAACAATTGGTGCCGCTCGAACCAGTGTGGCCAATTCGTACCAGCTTTCCACTCGCGTCTCGCTCACGCACGAAAAAACCGCATTGTGTGTTCGATGATCGATTCGATTTAGTGCGCAGCATGGCTTCCACCGTGGACTCTTGGAGAATTCGACGTCCTTCCAATACGCCGCCGTCGCGGACCATCCGCAACCATCGAGCAAGATCATGCACCGTCGAAACGATGGAGCCACCTGAGGAGCTATAAGTATTCGGCTCGGGGTAATCGCGCTGCTTGTAGACAAAGAGTTTGCCCGTCTTGCTGCCGATGTAATAGCGTGTCGGCATTTTGTAATTTTTCGTTCGCTGGTTATCCCAATAAAAAGTATCTCCCATTCCCAAGGGCTGGCAGAGGGCTTGCACCAAGAGCTCGTTGCGCGGTAGTCCGGAAGCGACCTCGGCGACTCGCGAGGCAATGTCGGTGCCAATTCCGCTATAACCCCAGCTCGTACCGGGCTGAGTCCTGAACGGGAACTCGGCCGCATAGCGATCGACGACGAATTCGAGTTTCTTACCCTTGGTCCAGTCCGCAAACCAGGGACGGCCTGACTTGTCGTCATCCCTTCGTGTCCCGCCGGTATGCGTGAAAAGTTCCTTTAACATCGGTGCACGTTTCAATCCTTCGCCGTTTGTCAGCTTGGCATCCGCAAAAGCCGGCAAGTACCGGTCGATCGGAACATCGATTTGCAATTTGCCCTGTTCAACGAGAGTGAAGGCCACGGTTCCTTGCAGTGGTTTTGAGATGGACGCCACGACACCAGGCGTTTGCGTCTTAAACGGCCGCTTCGACTTTCGGTCTGCGAACCCGAATCCTGTTTCGAAAACAATCTCATCTCCTTGCATCAGCAGCACGGCACCGCCCGCGACCTCCTCCGCATCGACAGCTTCTCGAAGCAATGAACGAACCGGCTCAAAGTCAAACTTGCTCGAAACTCCACTGCGTGGCGGCTTTGGACTTTCGGCAACCTGCGTTTGAGCTTGCGATACGCCCAATGGCGTGAATACGAGTGCCCCAAAGTTGAGCGAGTAAAATAGGAATCGATGCATTATTTGCTCCAATAATTTCGCGGCTCCTGATTCTATTTGATTCCGCGGCATAATCTTTCATGGTCCGTTAAAAAACCAGAATAAACAGACCACGATTCCATCCGACAGATGGGACGCAAATTCCGCCCCAAAAAAATCATTCCTTTTGTCCAGCTCTTTATCCATGAACTCAAAGAACAGCCGCACGGAGATTTCGCTTCCTTCGTGCTCTTGATGGTTCATTCTTTTTGTGCCAGAAGCCAAAACACGTGAGCGCATATTCTAGCTGACTCATAAAAAATGAAACTTTGATTTGCCCTGACTAAAAACAGGACCGAGAAGAAAGCTCGCTCGAAATCTTGTACCATGAAGGGATTCAGGGGAGAGGTTGATCAAGTGAAAGCACGTCCAGGAATATTGCTCGAATTTTGGCTGCTGGCGTTCTTCTTGAAACTGTTGTGCAACTACGCAGCGTCTAGAAGCATCCTGCCGCTTGCGATAGGATTCGGACTGTATTATGCGTTCATCGCGATGATCTATACAGTTCACATTTGGCTAGGGATGCTCGAACCGCACAGCCGCAGAAGTATCATTGCCCCAATCTTACTGCTTGTTTTCCCGAGCCTTTCTACCATTTGGCTCTACCACAGCATGGGCATCCACGCAGTCGGTTACATCCAGTTGATCTTCGACTATTTTGGCCTCACCGTTGCGGTTTCGGTGCTCTACTTGCTCTCGATCTTCTTCCAACTTCGACTCTACCGTGGTGATGATCCGGCGGTAAGTCGAATACTGAACACTCGCCTGCTGATGGGCCTGACCGTACTTGTGGCGCTCGCTACATGCTTGGTGCAATTCTTCCCAAACGAGGAATTGCCCGAACCCTACGCTGGCAGCACCGCAAGTAGCTACTTGGCATCTTTGGCAGTCTTTTCGATCGTCGGCGCGCTGACAGATTTCACCTTCTGCTGCTTTGCGGCCCACCCTCGCCTCTCCACGTTCTTGCTCGCCTGCTTGGGTTTCGTCGCCAATATTGGATTGGTACTGGGCTATTATTTCTTAGACGAATCGCTCTCAGCCAATCAAATGGACTTGCCGATGCTAATCGCGATGGCCATTGCACCGACCCTGGGGAAAATCCCAGGGATCCTCATCATCATCGCCTGCGGCTATCGTTTTCGCTTCTCGGATGGACAAACGCAAACTGACGTATCGGCTCCAGAGCCGGAACCATCTGTCGATCCCTTTGCGGACTAACGGCATTGCCAACCGTCCTCCTTGCTTGCTTTCGAACAGTACTGGCACCGAATCAGATTGCCGAGGAAAGAGGAGATTGCCACAAAATACAACGCGACACGGAGCAAATAGAAATCGCAGAAACCGCAGGCTGGCGTCAAGCGGCTGATATTGCTTATCCGCGTTTGCACGTGCAGGAACGATTGTCATCTATCGGAAGGATACCGGCGCGTAGCGTCTCGCCGCTCACACAGGATCGACCCCGTCTAGTCTTCAACAGGCAGTTTCGGTCGCAGTTCTTCGCCGTTTTTCGCAACCGGATAAACCGCTTCGTGATCCTCCAATGCTTGGATTAAGCCTTGCATCATCGAGCCCAGTTTCTCGGGATGCTTGTCCGCCAAGTTTGTGGACTCGAAGGGATCTTCGGCGAGATTGAATAGCTCATAGTTGCCACCGGAAAACTGAATATGATTTCCCGTGGTAGGCTCCTCCGGCAAGGCATGGTAGATGACTTTCCAATCGCCTTCGCGAAAGGTCGTGAAATAGTTGCTACGATGCTTGCCGTGCGGGTAGTGCATCAAGAATTGCTCAGTTTCGCCCGCGTAACTTTTGCCTTCCAGCAGAGGCAGAATCGACTGCCCATCAACTGCGTGTCCTTCGGGAGTTGCTACATTGGTCAAATCCAGCAGAGAAGGAAAAATATCCGTCACGTCGGCGACTTGAGGATGAATCGCATCGGCTGGAATCGCGAGCTGCTTCTGCCATTTGTTTTCCGAGTCCGGTTTTGCCCAAGCTGCAATGAAGGGGACTCGCATTCCTCCTTCGTAATGAGCCCCTTTTTTGCCTCGTAGCGGAGCCGCACAGGCGACTTCGTGCTGATGCCCCAAAGGTGCATCGGAACCGTTGTCCCCCAAAAACAGGATAAGTGTATCTTCGGCGACTCCGAGTTCTTCGAGATGATCCATCATATCGCCCAAGGATTTGTCCATGCCTTCGATCAAAGTCGCAAAGGCCTGAGCGTTCTTAGGTTTTCCGGAATCTTTGTAGTTCGCCGCGAATCGCGGATCAGACTCAAAAGGCCCATGCACGGCATAGTGCGCAAAGTACAAATAGAAGGGCTTGCCGCTTTCGACAGTCTGCGTGACTTGCTTCTTGGCCTCGATGGTCAAAGCCTCCGAGAGAAAGGTATCGCCACCGTGATAGGACTCTAAGTGCGGGACAGCATTGTGCTCACGCTTCGTGCCCCAACCGTAATTCTTTTCGGCATAATAGCTGCCCGGAGCTCCAAAGGCCGCTCCTCCAACGTTGATATCAAAGCCTAAATTCAGCGGCTCCGATCCGACTTTGCCCTTGGGACCGAAGTGCGCCTTTCCGACGTGAATCGTTGTGTATCCAGATTCCCGAAGCACGCCCGGCAAAGTCACATCTTCTTTCGTCAGTCCTTCCCAGTTCCAATCCGGCGCACCATAAGTCCCGCGATTGTTGTTACTCGGGTTGATCCAGTTTGTGGCTCGGTGTCGCGCTGCATTCTGTCCGGTCATGATCGATATACGAGTAGGCGAACAAACGCTCATCGCATAAAACTGATTGAAGCGTATTCCTTGCTTGGCCAAGCGTTCCATGCCAGGTGTTCGATAGTAATCATTGAGTGGGTAGCGTTTGGGATTGCCATCTCCATCGGTCAAGAACGGAACCGAAGTATCCATGACGCCCATGTCATCGATCAAGAAGACCATGATGTTCGGCTGGTCGGCGGCCCTGATGTCGGCACACTGAAAGAGAGCTGCAAGACAAGAAATAACCAGAAGCAGGCGGCGAATAGGTGGCATAAAATCTCTCGCAAACAATTACGCGACAATCAGAAGCAAGTAGCAAAACGATTTAGAACAGTATCCACACCCCGAAGGCCAAAGCAACTAGCGCGCTCGCAATCCAATCGCTTTGGGACCAACGATTTCTTTTCGAATGGAATCGAAGGAACCCAAGCAACAGTCCGGTGGGGCAGCCGAATCGGCAATAGGCCATCGGGATGAAAAACGAGGCCGCCAGCCCGACCAAAGCAACCACAATAGTTGACCAGCCTGCAACACGGAAAACCCATGCGTCGAATGGTTCGATATCAACCAGACTAAAACTCAGCCCGGACATTGCAACTACGACGCACCACACCAGCAGCAGCGCGGGAACGGCTTTCAAAAACTTCGTCGTTTTTCTTCCCAATCGAATTCGCCAAGGCAATCGATTTCGAGTCAAGTTCTGCAGGGCGCCATGTGGGCAAATGTGGGAACAGTAGACATTGTGCCCTGAAAAAATCGGCAGGAACAAAGCGGCTGCGGTCAACATCAGCAAACCACCGGCAGTCTGCCATGGAATCCCAACTTTCGACCAACCCGCCAGCATGGCCTGGGAAAGCATATCACCATTGACGAGACCCAAGTACGCAACTACAACAACTTGCAATGCGAGACGCAACTTCTTTCTGGCTTTTAAACGAGTCAAGCCAACAGCCAGTGCAAACAGTACCACGACTCCCGTTCCATAATCGCGTAGCGACCAGGACAAAAGCGGTTTTGCTTTGCGGCTTGAGAGCAACTCGACTTCTTCCTGGTGCTTTTTCGCGGTCAGGAACAGTGCATCACTTACCGCCAGGCTGGTCATCGTAGCGCCGGAAACGCCTTCGATTTGGGCTTCAGCTGCGTCAACGGCAGACAATTCTTCCAGCGATTTCCCGGTGAACAGCGACGCAAAAAAATCATCTTCTCTCACATAGGAAACATAGGGCTCGTTGTCGAAAGAGCCCTGCACACTGACTTCGGACAATTCGCCCTTCAATCCGAACAACATCCATGTTTCACTGGGGCCTTGGTAGCCAATTACTTGGTCAGCAATGGGCACAGTCCGCACGAGCTTGGCGATTCTTTGCTGCCCTTCATCTAACAACCACCACGTCGCCTGCAGATCCTCATCGGCCACAATCTCTTTGACCTCGGTACGAATCGTTTGAATTTGGGCTAGGGCAGGTGGATCGGGGAATCGAAGTGAAGTACTCGAACGAGTCTTTCCCAGTCGCAGAGCGATCGACTCACGAATGGCCATGCAAGTCAACGTTGCACCCGATACCGCGTCGACTTCGAGCGTTGCCAACTCGTCCCGCGAGGCACCGATCATGGATGAGAAGAACAACTCGTCCTGCTCGATCGTATGGACGTGTTCGCGTGTATCGCCCGAGGATAGCACTCCCAGCGTCATGAGCTGGTCGTCATCATCAAAAGCCAGCAAGACATTGGTTGGACCTGAAAAGCCGATGACACTATCGCCGGCAGGCGAAGTCTGTAGGGCGTAGCCGATTTGCTCCTCCGACTCAGCAAATAGAGCTTGGCTGCCATCCTGGGCCGGCGAGTCTGCGATTGCAGCGACGTTGGGGAGGGCTGCAAAATCAGGCAATTGCAGAACGTACTGGGGCCCTTCCTTGAGATCCTGCAAGAACTCGCCGTGCTGCACATGAATCAAGAGCAGGGTGCACAAGAACAACGAGATACGCAGGGCATGCAGGCCAAGCTGCCCCCAACGACTCGCAGGCCTAGCTGCAGCAGGTTCTGAGCGTTTCTTTTCCGGCACGGTTACTCCCGGCGCCGGTTTGTCAGGCACCGCATCCTCCAGCCGCTCTATGGTTTCACCTCAATCAGCTGAATCGCATCCGCGTGCACCGTACCGCCAGAGTTTTCGGTTTGAATCACGACTTTAACTTTTTCGTTCTTCGCCAGAGTGTACTTGGCAATCGGACTGAAGCCAGTTTTCAACTTGGGCGCTTTCTTCATATTCACTTCGACGCGATCGGTTTGATCCCAAGTCGTAATATCGACGGCTACATGGTCACCTCGATTTGGGTGTGGTTGATGAGCCACAAGCACTTCGTAGGTGCCAGCTTTGGGCGCTTTCAGTAGATAACTAACGCTCGCACCGGAACCTGCACTGGCGTAGCTATATCCCCAGGCCACGTAGCCTTTCAGTCCAGTGCCTTCGGTCCACTTACCTTTTTTGTTCGCCTCGCGATCATCGACCACCACGCCGCCTAGCTTTTTCGGATCCAGTCCGGTCATGGGACCGTTGGCTCCAGCCAAATCCAATGCATCTTCGGGAATGATCATTTCGGAATCGACCGTTTCGCGACGTGCTTTGCCAGGTAGTTGGAGTAGCTTATCCATCTCGGCCCAGTGCTTGGCATACACGTCCCGTGGCGAACAATCATTGGCGACGCAAATACTTGCCGCCCGACCAACGACTTCGCCCATCATGCCACAAGTCTTCATGACACGCGTCGTCCCAAGGGCTTGGTGCGTTACGCTGATGCAACGCCCTGCCATGAACAGATTTTCGATATTGCGTGAGTAGAAACAGCGGTAGGGAACTGGATAACCAAAACTGCGATCAATGCGTCGATCGTGAACAGCTTTGGAGATAAACGGGTTGTCAGGAAACTTCGTCGCATATTGTTCCTTGGGATAGTGCAGGTCGATGGACCAAGTACTTGGAACGCATCCGTCTGGGTAATCCACTTTTTCGACCACATCATCCTGAGTTAGCACAATGTCGCCCATGAGTCGTCGGGATTCTCGCGGCCCACCGATGTAGGCGATCCAAGTCAGATACGCAGTCTTATGATCCGCCGCACCATCTCCATTCTTCATGGCGTTGAAAGCACCGTACACGGCTCGCAGATTCCAGTCGCGAATCTGTTCCGCTTCGTTGATTGGATCCTTGTCGAACCCGCCTTCCCAAAACCACTGCCCATGGTGATCACGCGGGTAAGGAAAATCCTTCATTTCAAGATCGAGAGCCCAAGGAGTCGCAGGGAACTCAACCATTTCTTCGCCTTCATCCCAAGCCCACATGTTGCTCATGCCCATGCGGCCCTTCGGCTCCATTTCCCAGGCGGCTTCGGCCAGATAGCCAATGGTGCCGTGACCAGTACAGTCGGAATAGAGCTTCGATTCGAAACGACATTCGGCACCAGTCTTGGTATCGAAAGTAAGCACAGCCGTGATCTTGTTATCCTTGGTTTCAACTTCAAAGGCATGGTGGTTCAGGAACAAGTCGATGTTATCTTCGGTGCGAACGATTTCTTCTTTTTTCGCGTCCTCAAATTCTTCGAAAGTCCCAGGGGACTTGGTCGCGCTATCGCAAAACTCAGTCACAATCTCGCCTACTCGCGGATACTTGCCGCGACGAATCAAACCCATCGACCACACACGAACTTCACTGGAACCGTTGCCGCCCAGAACCGGACGATTCTGAATCAACGCTACTTTGCAGCCCATCCGAGCCGCAGAGATTGCGGATCCCATGCCCGAGTAACCTCCACCGATCACGACCAAGTCGTATCCATCCATAACTTCCGGTTCTTCTGGTAGATTGAGTTGCTTGCGGCGCCAACTTCCTAGAATTTCCGAGGAGTTGGGCGGCAGTTCCTTGGACTTGGTGAAATAGATCGCGTCACAGCGTCCGTCGAAGCCGGTCAAGTCATGGAGGGCAAGTTCGACTTGGGTGTCTTTGATGTCAACTTTCCCGCCTGACTGCCACTGCCAGTCCTCACCTTGGGTTCCGAACATTTCTTCAACCGCTTCCCCGTTGACGACCAATTGGAATTTTCCGGGGGCTCCAGGCGCTTTCCACTTTGCCACCCAATCCTTGGTACGCACAAAAACGTTGTATTCTCCGGTCTCCGGAAAAACGACTTGCGTTTTCGCATCTGCGACTGGTCGTCCTAATCCATGGGCGAGCAAATATGGTGAGCCCATGAGTTCTATAAACTGCGTGTCTAGCTTCCAACCACCTTGCGCATCAAAACTCTCCGCCTCTACAAATAAATCTTGTGCACCAGCCGTCATGGGTACGATTGCAGTGCAGAGCAGCAGTAAAGAAGAAAAACACGAGCCACGCATGGGGAATTCTCCAGGGTAGAGAGGAAGGTTAAGCGGGCTATTTTAATGCAGGCTGCCGAATGTTGTAGCAGCGATGCCACAACTTGGTCGCAAAAGCAAACATGCATTAGCCAAACTTGCTTGGGGAAGGCCCATCTCTCTGCAACAGGATTCGCAGGCCACGTTTTGCGCTTGCGGTCCTTCGCCAATATCGGCTGCGTGCCTGGGAAGCTCTAAATCGCTCGATGGATGCGGTAGCTACGGAAATCGTCACGTTCAAACAAATTTGGGCTTGGATGAGTATTTGGCCGTTGCTTAGAAGTAGTTTTCGACAGACAGGGGGTAAAGTTGCAAGCCCCGGAATTGAACCGGGCAGCCGACCGTATGAAAGTCAGTTCAGCACCAGCTGGCTTGCAAACTTTTGAAAATCAGGCGTAAAGTGAGCCGGGAAGGAATCGAACCTTCCGCGCCAAAAGGCAACTGTTTTACAGGCAGCCTGGACTCCCAAGTCCAACCGACTCATCTTGCTTCAATCCATGGAGCGTCCGCGCCAGGAATCGAACCTGACCTTCAACCTTCGCAGGGTTGCGTGCCATCCAGTACACTTCGCGGACGAATAATCTATGGTTTCGGAACTGTAGTTAAATCAGCCCTCCTCAAAGTCAAACGCAAACATCCTTTTTTTGCATTCCAAAGGTGCCATCGAGAATCGAACTCGAAACAACATGCTTTGCAAACATATGCCGCGCCACGCGGAATAGCACCGATGAGCCAACGACGAATAGTCGACTCGAGCGGAAGGCCAGGGACTCGAACCCTGAAGCATTTCACTGCCAGCCGTTTTCAAGACGGTGTCCTCATCCAGCCGGATGCCTTCCATGGGGTCAGGGGGCAGGGGATAGGTTTCAGGGGTCAGGGGACGCACCGGTTCTCCCTATTCCCTGATACCTATCTCCTATCTCCTGCCAAGCGCCCCTGACGGGGATCGAACCCGCCGCGACCTGATCGACAATCAGGATCCACCTCCAGGTGGACTCAAGGGCAGAAAAGAAGGTTTCAGGGGTCAGGTAATAGGTTTCAGGGATCAGGTAATAGGTTTCAGAGGTCAGGTTTTGACTCTCGCCAACTCGAACGCTGGAAACCTCCCCGGGCCTGATCGCCCGACCCTCCGCAAGCAGAAGGTGACGAACAGCCGTCCCCAATCTCCTGACTCCTGACACCTATCTCCTGAGACCTATTCCCTGCCCCCTGACTCCCAAGGGTGACCGATCGGAATTGAACCGACATAGACCTGATTCACAGTCAGGTTCCTGAACCAATACAGGGCGGCCACAGCACCGGAGGCAGGAATCGAACCTGCGGCCTCCTGGTTCAGAGCCAGGTGCAACGACCAACAGTTGCTACTCCGGAGTTTTTTTAGGTCAAAGGGATCAGGGATCAGGAAATAGAACTCATCCTGCTTCTTTTGTTCACTTACTTGTAAAATCTTTGATTGAAACTACTTTTTTGATCGAGGAAACTCCAAATGCGCAACTACCGTAAGCTCCGAGCGTTTGAGCTGGCTGATAAGCTGGCGATCTCTGTTTATCGGATTACGACTGCTTTCCCTAAACACGAACAGTTCGGACTGACTTCGCAACTTCGCCGAGCTGCAGTTTCTGGTGCATCAAATATCGTCGAGGGTAGTGCGAAGTCTTCAAATTCTGACTATCGGCGGTTTCTTGAAATTGCCTATGGTTCGGTTTGCGAGGTTGCATACCAACTCTCCTTGGCTCAACGACTTGGATACTTCGATAAAATTGATAGTTCTGAGATCATGTCTCTGGCTGCAGAAACCGCTCGAGTCCTCAACGGACTAATCCGCTCGCAACAGGTTTCAGGGGATAGGAAATAGGTTTCAGTTTTTTCTCCTATCTCCCACCAACTCAGGCTCGTAAAGAACCTCCTGCCTCCTACACCCTAGCTCCTGACTCCTATCCCCTGACTCCTGATCCCCTGTTCAAGCACCGGCAGCAGGGATCGAACCTGCGACTAAGCGATTAACAATCGCCCTCCCGTACCAACACAGGACCCACCGGTATTTTTTTCTCTTCTACTTGGCCTTCCGCCCTGCGTTTGCACCAAAGATGCTCATTGCTTTCGGTATCTAGCCGACAGTCGGCGTGGAAGGAATTGAACCTTCGACCTTCGACTTATAAGATCGCTGCTCGAACCACCGAGCTACACGCCGATTCGTGTTCGTTCAACGCCGATCCGCGCTACGTTACACGCCGATTCATGTTCTTGTCACATCTTGCAAGTGAGGCCGGAGGGGGTCGAACCCTCACCTCGCGGATTAAAAGTCCGCTGTGCTACCGTTACACCACAACCTCATACTGGCTATGGATTCAGGTTTCAAAAACTGCATGTGAACCATGCTTGTTGCTCCTGCTTTGGAGGTGTTTCTCAATTTCACGTCAGTGGTAGCCCTGAGAATCGAACTCAGCGCCGCGGCTGTATCAGAGCCACTTGGGCTACCAGCCCTCGACTACCATCATTTCCAATGCACATCGAAATGCATCTAGCGACCCGTGTGGGATTCGAACCCTACCTACCTGGATTGAAAGACCAGTAACCTCACCAGAAGTTGAACGGGCCAATGGGAAATTCCCTGGAGCGGACTGGGAGGTGCTCGAACCCTCGTCTGCAGTGCTTCAAACTGCTGCTAAACCATCTCAGCTACCAGTCCGGTTGGTGGCGACACCAGAAGTTTGGCCAATCTCGGTGAGAAATAGACACGAAAAAACCCGGTGTCGATTGGCAACACCGGGTTCTCAATGATCACATTGATTCGCTGGCATTACCTGAGTCGAAAATGCATATTGCATTCATCAAAACGCATATTGCATCCGAATGAATGCAATTCGCTTTGAACAGAACGCATATCGCTTTGCGACTCTGAGATCTCTTGGGACATACAATCCACGATCTCCAAGTGCAAATTGGATATGGACTTGCCCGACTGAATCTCATTCCCAAACTGGGAAATCTGATAATGCGAGTTTTTCAAGAAGGTCAACATGACGAATCAAATACCGTTAGATGTTTTGTCTAGGACTCACGTGATTCCTTGTTTCAAGGCTCGTGAATCTTTCGTGTTCAGATAGATAGACGTCGTTGAAGCAAATAAGTTCACAAGAAAACTCAGATAATTCTTGCGGAGCCAGGCGAAAAGTTAGGTGATCTTCAACACCGTTCATCATCGCCGTTGCTGCCTTGCCGCTCTCCAGTCGTTAAGATGCTCGTCCATCTCGCGCTCTTTGGCTTTTAT
>JBCCEO010000015.1:0-26030 GCA_039030255.1 Planctomycetota bacterium
CCTAGCAGCCGGGTCCAGCACCACCGTATGGAGAAGAACCGGCTTCTCTAATTTCTCGCCTAAGGACTGATCCCCCTCTAAGGCTGTATCGTCCAATGGCGATTGCGGATCTTGGATATTTTGTTCTGGATGCGAAAGTTGAGACAGCGGCGTACACGATACGTGCGCTTCGTGACGACGAACGAGAACAATTGACTATTTCCCTTCTCGGGGAAGTTAACTCGCTGGTTGCTGAAGTGGGCTCGCCGTTCAGCGTTGCGAAGTACCGAGATCACCGTGCCCTGAAACGCTATCAGGCGGAACAAGAACTCGGGCTTCTAGAATCTAAGCAATACGTTCACTTCGTAGGCGGACGTTTCCCTCAGTACCGCCATGACACCAAGAAAATTGCAAACGCGGCAGCTGCCGAAACGTCACTGTATCCGCCTCTCATCGCATTCCGATTACTGATGGAAGATGATAAAGAGAATGCGCTCCTTACCTGCGTACAAGACAAGCGTGATCATCGAGCGTTTGTTGCCCAGCCACGTCGTTTCGACGATTTGCCAAATCATTCATTTGCGTATTGGCTTAACAAGAGCTATCGCCGCGCGTTTCTCGACCTTGAAGCTTTTGCTAACGACGACCGGACGGTGAAACAAGGGCTTGCAACCGCAAAGGACCCTCGCTTCGTACGAGCTTGGTGGGAAGTAGATGCATCTGAAACGTGTCCACCCGATGAGCATCCTTCAGTGTTCTCGGGCCCCTATTGTGTAGCAGGACCATACCGCTGGTTTCCGTTCTCTAAGGGTGGAAAGTACTCGCCGTACTTTGGCGAGATTCCGCATGTGATCAACTGGTTCCGCCATGGAGAGGAGGTTCGCGCGTATTCTGGAAGCGTTATTCGCAACCCGGACTACTATTTCCGGCCCGGATTGACATATCTCAGCCGCAACACCGTTCGGACATGCGCAATGCCGCTTCCCGCAGGAACAGTCTTTGGGCACACAGGACCGGGAGTCTTCGCTGACAAAAATGACCTGCCAAATGCCCTCGCTCGATTCAGCTCGTACGTGGTTGACGGATTCCTTTCAGTTTCCCATGGGCAGGGTGTCGAACGGATGTCTCACCGGAAACAGTACGAAGTCGGAATAATGAAGTGTGTGCCTTGGTCGAACACCAAAGACGAGGAAGTATTGAAGCTCGTCAACATCGCACACGAAAGCATACTTGCAATTCGCGCCAACGAAGAGACATCTCGGTTCTTTCTTGGTTCAGACGTCGATACCAAAAGACATCTGGAAGCAGCTGTTGATGCTCTCTGGCAGATTGATCTTGTGGTTGCGGGTGAATTCGGAGTCGACGTTCACGACCTGCTATTGAAAGGGGCTTCTGATGACGAAAAGAAGAAGTCTGCGAATCAAGAGATTCGGGCGGCACTAAAGCTTGCGGGTGGATTTCCTGATAAGAAGACCGTCGCTCATAACCAGCTTTCGTACGCCGTCGGTTGCGTCTTCGGTAGATGGGATATTCAATTCGTCCTTGGAACCAAACAAGGACCGTCACCACCGGAAATTTTCGATCCACTACCTATCTCTTCGCCGGGTATGCTCACGGACGCTGATGGTCTTCCCGCCGATACGACGCCGAAAAACTATCCCATTGATATTCAGTGGGACGGCATTCTCGTCGATGATCCCGGAATCGATGGCAATCACCCAAAACCGAATGACATCGTAAAGCGGGTGCGTGATGTCTTGGTTGCAATTCATGGGACCGATGCAGAGAGCACGGAGCAAGACATTTGCACCACTCTAAAAATCGATGATCTTCGTGATTACTTTAAAGGGGCCAGTCAGTATTTTGAGCGGCACCAGAAGGCGTATCGTAAAGGAGGCCGAGACGCTCCGATCTATTGGCCGCTTGCTTCGGCGTCAGGTTCATACACGCTCTGGATCTATTATCCAAGACTCAACGAACAGACCCTTTATACGGCAGTCAACAAATACGTTGTGCCGAAGATCGAAGAGGTTGAACGGAGAGTCTTGAAGATCGGTGAGGCAATCGGAGACTTATCGGGCAAGGAAGCCACGGAGATGCAAGACGAGCGTGACTCTTTATTGACGTTTCAGACCGAGCTGGAGACGTTTCGTGATGAGCTCCTGAGAATCGCAGATCTTCCCTACAAACCCGATCTCAACGATGGAGTGATGATCTGTGCCGCGCCACTTTGGGAATCCATCGCCCACAGCACTTGGTCGCAGAAGTTGAAGACCTGCTGGGAGGGCCTTTCCGAAGGCGAGTTCGACTGGGCTCATCTCGCGTTCTCTATTTGGCCTGAACGTGTTCGCGCCGCTGCCGACACTGACCTTTCAATTGCGATAGCTCACGGATTGGCAACCGGCGATGAGGTCTTTGGCGACGATGTACAGGACGACCCTGATGAGGATGACGAAACCGTCGGAGACGAAGACGAAGGAGACGAAGACGAATGACCGTTAGCACATTCATTCACCGCCGACTTGTCGATCTGCTCGAAGAGCAGCGTGTCGTCGTCTGGTATGACGCCGAGCAGTCCTTCACAGAACTGAGTGCCAAACTCACGATGCCTAACTGCATCTTTGTGGACGCAACGGACTCAATTCTCAAGTCGCGTCGAGAAGCTGATCGCGTTCTGGCTGGCATAAATGACCCCGACAATTCGGAACTCAAACACAAGCACTTGCTGGTCTACTGCCCAAGAAGTCGTGGAAAGAGAGAAGAAGAGAAGTACGAAGACCCATTTGAGGTCTTTGCTGTATTTGGTGCGGCCTTCGGTGACGATGAAGGCGACAAACTGCAATCACTGGCACGGCAGGCAATGCCGGATCGATCAGGTGAAATCGATCGATTGTTCGACGAAGGACAACCAACTCTTACGATGCTGGACAATCTCAAGGTCGGGCAATCGTTCCCACTCATTAAAGATTGTTTGGGCACCGATTCGCCGATTGATGTTGTTGCCAAGGTTCTTTGTGAGAAGGATGTCGTCGCCAAGATTGAAGAGACGCCCGGAGTCATCGACGAATTATTGCGAATGCTGCACGATGAGTTCGGCTACTCACCTCCACCACGAAAAGCGAAGGCTGAAGCAAAGCTAGCTCCATTGGGAGCCTACGTCCTGTTATCAGAGTTTGTGTTCGATCTACAAACATCCGTACCCGATGGCCTGAGCGACCTGACCGTTGCTGACCCGGCACACCGAGATCGAATCTTTGCAGTCTGTGACAGGATGCGAAGAAACGATGATTTTCGTGAGGGTTACATCGGCTTGGCTCAGCGAATGGAATCCGAACTAAAGCTGCGTGATTCGTTTCAAGACTGCAACCAACTCGGAGTTCGTGACACATTCCCATTCGAGGAGCAGCGATTCCTTAAGCGATTGCCAGAATTGGTCAATTCGGGAGACTTGGATGCTGCGTCGGAGATCGTCAACACCAGAAGGGGCTCGGTTTGGTCGTCACTTGGGGAAAGGGCACTACTCTGGAAAGTTGCGGAGCGTTGTGTCGAGTTCATGCGAATAGCCGCGGCATGTGCGAAGAAGATTCCTGAATCTACGCTCAGCCCCAAACAACACGTCGAGAATTATGTACATCACGATGGTGGGCTCTGGTTGATCGATCAGCACCAACGCCTTGTTGAACATGGCTCAGCAGGTTGTGCCGAAGATGATGAGATAGAACAGCTGGTGGAGTTGTGTCGCAAGGAGTATTTCGAAATTGCCGGCAAGGCACAGGATTCGTTCTTGCAAGCTGTCGCCCGTGACGGTTGGCCCCCCGACACAATCAGCCACCATACGCAAACATTCGACAAGCACGTCACTCCGCTGTTGGCGGAAGGCGCGCGTGTTGCCTACTTCCTTGTTGACTCAATACGTTATGAGATGGGACACGATCTCGGGGCCAGCTTGGAGGAACACGGTAATGTTCGTGTGGAGTCTTCTGTCAGTATCTTGCCGACCGTGACACCCTTTGGAATGTCCGCACTCATGCCCGGTGCTGAGTCGGCGTGGAAGATCATCGAGAAAAAGAACGATCTGTTGCCAGCCCTTGGTGATAGTGCGATGCCGGGCGTGGCAGAACGAAAGTCACTTCTCAAGAGTCGATTCGGCGACCGCTTTGCGGACGCAACGCTGGAGAGTGTGCTCACGATCAAAGAGAAACGGCCTCCGAAACAGATTGCCAATGCAGATCTGGTTGTGGTTCGCACTCAGGAGATGGATGCATTCGGTGAAGTGATGCCGTTGTATCAGGCTCGAAAGCACATGAGCGGCATTCTGGGCGAATTGGTGACTGCAACCAACCGGCTTTCCAAGCTGGGCTACACACATTTCGTGTATGTGGCGGACCATGGCCATGTACTTCTCCCAGAGATTGCTGCTGGTGATGCAATCAAAAAACCACCGGGAGAATGGAAACTCGAAAAGCGACGTTGCCTTCTTGGTCACAGCACTGGGCCGGCCAGTGGAGTAACGATCATCAAAACAGAAAAGCTGGGGATCGATGTGCCGGTCCCGGAAATGGCGGTTGCATCGGGCTTCCGCGTCTTCAAGGCAGGTGCCGGATACTTCCATGAGGGAATGTCGCTACAAGAGTGCGTTCTGCCTATCGTCATTCTGACTTCAACCAAGGCCAAGGCAGAGACATCAAGTTCCACTGACATCCAGATCCGCTACCGATCAGACAGCTTTACGAGTCCGATCATCGGACTGAAGTTGCTTCACAACAGTTTGTTCGGTGAGCCGTTGCTTATTCGACTGGAAGCGTATGATGGGAACGGCACGAAGGCCAATTCGGTCGGTGAAGCCGCCGACTGTGATGCACGAGACCCAAATACGGGCTTAATCACGCTGGCGAAGGGTGAGACTCAGGTTCCTCTACGAGTTGATGCTGACTTTGAAGGAAAGCAAATTGAGGTGCGTGCGATCGCTGCCGATGGACCGGGCGTGGTTCTGGCTAGAAAAATACTGAAAAACAAAATGATGATGTAGGGACAATGCCGTGTCGATGGACGCACTCGATCAAAAGGTTACTCGCATATTCGCCGGCAAAGTCGTGCGCAAGGATCTACTGCACCAACTCAAGGGTGGAGAGAATGTCCCATCATATGTACTGGAGTACCTGCTCGGGAAATACTGCGCGTCGGACGACGAACAGGAGATCAAACTCGGAATTGAAGCCGTCAAGGACACACTGACAAGGAACTACTTTCGCCACGATGAGGCCAACAAAGCGCAGTCTCTTGTCGAACAGAAAGGCAAATATCGCTTCATCGATCGCATCGACGTTCGATTCTTGGCAAGCGAATCGAAGTATTGGGCTTCGATGGATAACTTTGGATTCAGCCGAATCCACGTTGCACAGGAATTCTACCGTCGATACGAGCGTTTGCTGGAAGGCGGCATCTGGGCAATCACAGACATCGAATATCACTCGAACGACGATGGGCCGAAGGGAAGCCCATTTCATATCGCCGCAATCAAGCCAGTCCAGCTCGCTCGCTTTGATTTCGAGGAATACGCCCAGCTCCGTTCAGAATTCAGCACGGACGAATGGATAGACATTCTGATCCGTAGCGTCGGCTTGGAGCCGTTGACGTTTGATCGACGGCTGAAACTGCTGTTACTGTCACGCCTGATCCCATTCGTCGAGCACAACTACAACTTCATCGAACTCGGTCCGCGCGGCACCGGTAAATCATACGCATACAGCGAATTTTCTCCGTATTGCATTCTCATTTCGGGTGGCAAAGCCAGTAGCGCAAACCTTTTTTACAACAACGCACGGCGAAAAGTTGGGCTGGTTGGTTACTGGGATGTTGTTGCCTTCGATGAAGTGGGCGGCATGAAGGTTAGCGATCCTGATGTGATGCAGATCATGAAGGATTACGCCGCCAATGGTCGATTCAGTCGTGGCGTAACTCAAATCACGGCTGAGGCATCGCTAGTGTTCGTCGGCAACCTTAATCAACCAGTCGAATCCTTGGTCGCAAATTCTGCGACAGACCTGTTCCAGCCATTGCCTAAAGAATTCGACTTGGCATTGATCGACCGACTGCACTTTTACCTGCCAGGCTGGGAAGTGCCGAAGAATTCAACAGACATCCTGACCAAGCATTACGGGTTCGTGACGGACTACCTTGCTGAAGCTTTTCGCCATCTCGCGAAGAGCAATCAGACGGACACAGCCGAAAAATTCTATCGTTTGGGTAATCATGTCGAAGGCCGAGACGCCAGAGCCGTCAGGCGAACGGTGAGCGGTTTCGTGAAGCTGTTACACCCGGACGGAAAATTCGACAAAGAAGATGTGCGAGAATACGTTGAGCTGGCCCTCGAAGGTCGCCGCCGTGTCAAAGAGCAATTAAAGAAGCGGCACTTCACCGAATTCCACAAAACCAGCTTCTCTTATATCGATAAAGAATCCAATCATGAGATAGTGGTCGCTGTTCCCGAACAAAGCGGGACGGGCTCCATTAGCCAAGATCCACTACCGGCAGGGTCGGTCTACGCCGGCGTTATCGACACCGAAGCGAATGTTGGCCTGTATCGGATCGAGGTTAATGCTCTTCCGGGTACTGGAAAGCTGAAGTCGCCGGCGACCATGGAGAAGACGCTCAAAGAATCTCTTCAACGCGCCTTTTCTTACTTGCAGGCCAACCAAGACAAGATGGGCCTAACAGCGTCCATCGCTCAGAAAGACCTGACAATTGAAGCTGTCGAATTGACAGGAGGAAGAGTCGAAGCAGGCTGCGGCATCCCGTTCTTCATTGCCATGATGTCTGCGATCCATGATCGCCCCGTCGATGCCAGCATGGTGATTCTTGGAGATCTTACGATCCAAGGAAACATCAAAGGGCTAAGCTCCATCCTCGAACCACTTCAAGTTGCGGTGGACAACGGAGCCACCAGAGCCTTGGTTCCGATCGCCAACAAGAACCAGTTCGCCGCGTTGCCAGAGGACGTAGTGGAGAACTTGGAACTTGTCTTTTACGGCGACGCAGACCGCGCACTACGTCGAGCGCTGCCTGGCTAAGCAAACAACACGGCAGGCTAGCTAGCGTTGAAAGATCAAGTCATGATGCATTCAAAATGCATTTGTCAAATCTCCAATATATGGAAGAAGTCGAGGGGCTCATTTGATCGCCAAAGCACGCCTCCTGGTGACTTCTCCCTATTTCACCCAAATCGATCATCGGCGAGGCGGCTAGCTATAGTCTTGGCCGACGACAAGTCCGGTGCCATAGCGGTTCTCGTCGTTGGCCCGCCATCTTCCGCTACGGGGCCAGAGTATGAAAAGTGAAAAATTTGAGCCTGACGTTTTTGATTTGAATCGTCAAGCTGCATATCGCTTAAACAACTTGCTTCTAGAACTAAGCCTTGCTCTTGAAGAGCATTCAGTGAACGTTGAAGCTGCATTGGAGTTGGACGAAAGCGATTGGGGCAAGCGATTCACTGCACTCGTAAGCTCGCCGAGTTTTTTCGAATTGCTAGGAGAACTATCTGGGGCCCACGGAGATAGTTATGCAGTGGATTTTCAGCGGCGTTTGTTTGCTACCGAAGACGCGATCAGAAAAAAACTCTTAGACCGGAGTCGTGACTTGCCCGTGGTAAGCAATTGTTTGGCAACGCAAGCTGGTCTTCGAGATAGCTACCGTTTTTTGCGTCTCTTGATCGGTCAGATCAGATCCGCATTTGACCTGCATAGTCGGGCGGAGGTTTCGCAAACAGAAGATTTTCGGGACGATCAGCAACCTCTGGATGTTGAACTGAAAGGAAGTGATGTTGCCCAAGACGAAGAATCATCGTCGCTTAGGTCCAAGCTTGAGTCGACGCTGACTGAAAACGATAGATTTATCCTCGTCGCGATGTTGAATCTAAAGGCATTTGCGACTAAGCCCGAAACTGGAAGGAGCGTTGTCGAGGCCGCCCTTTTTCGAGGAGACGTCAAGAGGGCATTCCGCAACTTAGTTGCAAACAAACTAGTGGATTCTAAGAAAGGAAAGTCCGGCGGATACTGGCTCACTGAGACTGGAGCAGCATTGGCGGCAGAGCTGAAATCAATTGGTGCCACCAATTGACGTAATGATTGCACCAATTGGATCTGGAATACTTTGGCTTCCTTGAAAAACTGAGGTGCCAAATGGTTACAGACTTACGACGGCATGCTACGCAGATGCCCACCATACCTTCTTCGGAAGCGATCAAGACGCGAATCGCTGAAATTAGACGTGAGCTAGCTAAGCTGAACGTGCTCTTGCGTACGGCATCCGAAATGGAATCTATTGAAGCCAATTCCGAAGATTTCGGCGGAGGTTCCAATGAGCAAAAGCATTAAGGTGCTTATAGAACTTTCCGCACAGGATCGTAGTGCCATAGTCGACGGTGTGGTGGACGCTATACGGCCCTTTCTTGAGACACGCCCCGAATTGGTTGATGCAGACTCAATCGCGCGAATTCTTTCCCTGTCCAGGCCAACGATAGATCGACTTCGAGCCGAAGGTGTCATCCCAAGTATCGGCGAAGGGCGAATGCGGCGATATGATCCCGCTGCGGTCATCGAGGCATTGAAATCTCGGGAGGCGATGCAACGTGTATGAACACCTAGAACAAGCCGTCGAAGGTGAAGTCTTGCAATCGAAAACTACCTCTCAGGGCAAGCAGGATGATTTCATCGAGTTTCTTGCGACATCAAAACGCATTCCGGTTTCTTCGTTTCGTAAGTTTGGGGTAGATGCTACTTTTAGCGGAAGAAATCGCAAACAGGTTGCGCGAGTCGAAGCCTATAACGAGTCCGGTGAGGTCCATTCCCACTTCGACATAAGCGAGAAAGACGCAGGTGCTTTTAAACGCGGTGACGGAAACAAAGGGCTTTTCTTTCCGGGCCGGCTTCCCAAGCTTGGAGAGCAATGGTGTTTAGTGGAGGGAGTCATTGACGCCGCAGCTTTGGATGCGATGGGTTTCAATGTGGTTGGACTTCCTGCCTCCCACATGTCCGGATGCTATGCACGCCTATTCGAGGGAGTGCATTGTTTTATCGTGGCGAAGTTGGATGAGGTATGTCAGAGGGGAGCCAAAGTGACAGGCGGCATCCTAAAAGGGATCGCGGCATCAATCAGATTGGTGAGACTGCCTGGTGAAATTATCCCGTCGAGAGGCGCATCCGTGCGCGATGTTATTCGAAAAGCGGGAGAACAGGCGGTTAAAGAAGCGATCTCCGACGCTGCCGAGTGGATGCCCACTCTGGAAGAGTTGTATGCAAGAGATAGCAGGCCAGAGGTAGTTGTTACGACCTTGCTTTCGGTCGCAGTCGATAGTGTTTGTCGCCACATAGGCCGGCTGGGCTGGGAATCATCGCCAATGCCTGTTCCTGATCGAGAAAGTCGAAAGCTCTACCAGCGAGGGGGAATGCTGGTTGATGTAGTTACAGAGTCGAAACCCGATTCTGCTGCGAAAGGAAGCAGAATCAAGATCGCTAAAGGCACACCGAGGATACGCGTCTTGCCGACAAGCCAACTTGCTTTGAGGATCACAGACGCCTGTAATCTGGTAATCGAAAAAACAACCAGTGAAGGGATCCAGAAAGAGCAGATTCCGCCGCCGAAATGGCTTATCGACGGAATCCATACCCTAGGCGAGTACGGGGATTCTATACGGCATTTAGAGGCAATTGTCACCGCGCCGACAATTCGACCGGATGGTTCGGTTTTGCAAGAGCCAGGCTGGGATGCGTGTGGTCTACTTTTCAAACCCTCCATGAAGTTCGCACCGATTCCGGACAAGCCTAGTCGAGCAGATGCGGAGGCAGCGGCCAAGATAATGCTGAATGCAGTGGCAGACTTTCCGTTTGTTGCTAACGCAGACGAATCTGCTTGGTTGGCCATGCTGCTTTCTAAGGTTGGTCGCCCGTGCATCAAGGGGCACGTGCCACTATTCATAGTCACAGCCAATGTACCCGGTGCTGGTAAGACTCTTCTCGTCGATGTCGCTTCAATCATTGCCTATGGCCACGATTCGGCTCGCACCGCTTACGTGGCGGACGACAACGAAATGCGAAAGCGAATCACATCCATCGTAATGGAAGGGGCGCCAGCGATTCTGATGGACAACGTAGATCAACCAATCGGTGGGGCATCCTTGGATGCGGTTTTGACGGCAGAAAGGTGGAAGGATCGAGAGCTCCAAACGAACCGAACCATTGACCTGCCGGTGCGTACGGTATGGTCGGCTACGGGAAACAACCTGCGTTTCAGGTCTGATGTGGCACGGCGAGTAGTACCGATTCGGTTGGATTCGACGTTGGAACGACCAGAGACGCGGGATGATTTTCGTCATCCCAACTTATTGGCATGGGTCCGAAACCATCGCAGTGTGCTTGTGACCGCATCGCTCACAGTCCTGCGTGCTTACTTTGTTGCTGGCTGCCCCAAGCAAAGCGGAGGGCAGTTTGGTTCTTTCGAGAATTGGTCCTCGATCGTTCGAGGTGCGATTGTTTGGGCAGGTTGTGCAGATCCCATGGAAACGGTCGATACGGCCAGAGCAGAAGATGACTCAGCGGCGGTGCTGTCAGGTCTTATAAGAGGATTGCAGGAAGTTGACCCAAATGGTGAGGGGGTGAGCTCTCGCGAAATTGCAGACCTACTGAACAACGTCAAGTACGCAAACCAATTTCCGGCGATGCATGAAGTGGCAACTGAGATAGCGACAAAAAATGGAAAGACGGATGCCCGGCTACTAGGAAATCAGTTCAAGAAATACCTGAATCGAGTTGCCAACGGCTTTCGAATCACAAAGTCCGAAGAAAGATCAAGACTGACAAAATGGAGAGTTGAATCGGTTAAAGATGATGCCTGAGGTGTATCAGATGGCTCTGGTTCAAACGTACCTGCGCGAACGGCGCAATGTGTGTTGCCTGCTGCGTCTAGTGACACACAAGTGGTGCATTATAAACAAGAGCAGAAAGCAGGCTCACCAGATACATCAGACTCACCGTCTCGGAGATTCTCATGCCCAAAATGCGACTGCAAAATGATTCCAGCTCCGCTTGTTATTGGTGGCTACCAGAACTGGGATTGCACGAATCCTGACTGCCAGAATGTGATACCGATACGAGTAGAACAGATTCGCAGCTAGAAAGCTCGGCATCCGTGCCGCGCAAGCGGCAGATGGGGCCCTGAACGCGTTTGGATCAAGGATATATCGGTCGTCGGGAGTCTTGCGTCTCCGATTTACGTCGGAATAGGACCCCAAATCTGTGCCGTAGGTATGCGAATCTAGGCTATCAGCACACAGATGCCTTTGACTTTTGTTGGTAGACTATGACTGCCACGGCTAGGTTTAGCGGCTGAAAACTGAGTCCCATGCTCGGTCTGCCGTGGTGTTTCATTAACCATGGGAATCAACTGATGGAGTTGAAGTGATGACACAGGTTCATAAAGCTTATGACCAATCGCGAGGTATCTTTCGTGTCCGCTGGACAGAGAACGGTAGTCGCAAGAGCATTGCTTGGAGTGCTGTAGAGCATGAAGCGGAGGACTGCCGCAGCCACGTAGAGCATCTGCTCGATTGCAAAAGCAATGGTCGGCCGGTGCAGAAGGTGACGATGGATTGGCTTGATAAGCTGTCCGATCGAGAGCACATCAAGCTGTCACGCAAGCAGCTAATTGCGTCACGGCAAGAGATTGAGCCCAGCGAGCAATACTCCAGTGGCTTAGTGCAGGAGTCGACTTTAGGCCAGATCTCAAAGGGGTTCCTGGCTGCTCACACTACTGCCAAGCTGTCAACGATCGCCAAATGGAAGCAAGCGATTGGGAACATGAGCCGCCACTTCGGTGAGGCTACGGACATGACTTCAGTATCCAAGCAGCAAGCGAAGGATTTTCGCGAATGGTTGCTCGAGCACGGGAATATTCGTGATACGAAAGGTGGGTCCAGTAGCGAGGACGCGGCACCGCGTACCAAGCTGGATAGGAACACAGTTGGGCGTCGAATTGGAATCTGCCGGCAGATCTTCAAGTGGGCTATCGAAGAAGGGATGCTTGAGTCCAATCCGTTTGATGGGCTGCCCGTGGCCGTTTATGCCAATCCTGAGAGGTTTCACTATGTCGACAGCAGGACCATAAAGCGTGTCATCGAATACGCAAATGATCCAACCATGCGAGCCATCATTGCCCTCAATAGGCTCATCGGCCTGAGGATTCCAAGTGAGATTGGCACACTTCGATGGTGCGACATCGACTTGAGTCACGATGACCCACACATCCGAATCTTGGCACCCAAGACGGAGCACCACCGGGATAGAGGCAGACGGACAGCTCCAATCCTGCCGAATCTGAGACCATTCCTTGAAGATCTATGGACGTTGGCTGAGCCCGGAGTCGCCGTGCCCTTGGACAGCCCTGTCTTTCCCCGATTCCAAGGCACCACCGGAACGGCTATCCGCTCTGCCCTGCTCCGCATCCTGGATCGAGCTGAGCATGAAGTTTGGCCCAACTTGTGGACGAACGGCCGTAAGTCGTGCATCACGGACCTGTTGCAGGATGGTCATGATGTGGTGGATGTTGCAGCTTGGGTCGGCAACTCGCCGAAGACCATTTGGAACTTCTACGCGATGGCCACGGGTGAGAATAGGCGGCGAGCAGCAGGGGTCGGCCAGGAAGTCGTAACGCGGACAGCCACGCAATCGGGAAAGAACAGTCCAGCTGACCCGCAAGATTTGTGGACCTCAATGTGGACCCATCAGCAAACATCTCGGCTGATCAGTGAGCCTCAAGCAGAAGAAAACAGCGAGAAATGCTGGGTCGAGAGTGACTCTGATGCAGAAAAGTGGGCGATGCAAGACTCGAACTTGCGACCCCCTGCTTGTAAGGCAGGTGCTCTAACCAACTGAGCTAATCGCCCTGGTGTGCGACACCAAGTTTGTTTTTTTCTCGCTCGGCGACTTTGAAAGGAAAAGTCAGGCTTGTCGTCTAAGACTACTTGCCAGTCGACGGAGTTCAATGGTTTTCAAAAGTGGGAAGCAGTTGAAGGCAACTGTTCAGCTTTGGTAAGCAGTTGAGGACAACTGTTCTACATTGGGTATCGGAAAACAGTTGGGGACAACTGTTCTACTATCTAGCCGTTGGAGAGTTGGCGGTTGCGACGGGCGCGTCGCTCTGCTCGCAGGCGACTGCGACGCTTGATCTCGCTGGGCTTCTCGTAGTACTCGCGGCGACGCATTTCTTTCTTGATGCCACTTCGCTCTACCAGTTTTCGGAATCGTCTTACCGCTTCTTGAATCGTTTCGCGGTCACGTACCAGCAACTTAACCATTCACTTGCTCCAACTCCCTCTGTTTGGGAAATCTAAAAGAATTTTTCTTGTACGAGTAATCGGCTCGCGCGAATCCTGGATCACAAGCTGTGCTCGATTCACGCGGATCGCCGGCTCCCCCAAAAGATCACGGCCTAGACCGGTCCCAGGGAGCCCCGAAGTGTAATGCCTGCCGAATTTTCCGTCCAGTCGTTTTGCTGTGATTGATCGGCTGATTTTGTGTCATTTGTTCAGGATTTATGGCTTGTTGCATTGCTAGCTTTCCAGTTTTTGCTCGGAAGCTCACGTTGAAGATTCAAAAAGCGTATTTCAGCCAAGTCGGATGCCTGAATCGCAGGAGTGGTCGAGCAGTTTAGAAGGTGATTCGTTTGGGGCGGAGCCTGAGGCGGAATAGTCGGGCCAGCCGGATTCTCTTGAGCAGCCGGCAAAGTCAACGAATTTTAACCAAGCGGAACTCGTGGCTGCAGGCAAGCGAATGCATAGCGATTGTTCCGAATAGAGTGATTGTAGGAAGCGATGGACGGAGTGCGAGCCACGGGAAACCATAGGCTGGCGCGATGTGGCTGTTGAAGGGGGCCGGCTGATGAGGGCCGCCGGATGTTGAGGGAGATCGATGGAAAACGAAGACACAAGGGAACGGGCTCTGCAGTTCTTGGAAAGCATGGAGTCGCGGCATAACGACGTTCTCGATGCGCTCGATAAGCTGAATGAACGCATCGAAGGAGTGCTGGCCGAATGCCTCGGCGAGAAAGAGGGTGGCGAGCCGCCGGAAAAGCCGAGGCGGCGAAGCAAGAAGGCAAAGGTGGAAGACAACGCCGTGCAGAAAGAGGTGGAATCCGAGGTAGCGCCACCGGCGGAAGCGGCTTAGCGCGAACGGTGGATTGCTCGCCTTTTCGCGGAAGAGGAAGAACCCTCTCCGAGCTTACAGCTCGACTCTCCCTGGAAACCTGCTGCGCAGGAGGGAGAGTTACTAAGTACGGCGGCTGAGAGTAAGACGGCTGCGAGAGAGCGGCCACTTTCGCCACATGCTGAGACCGTCTGTGGTAGACTGTGAGGCCGATTTTTGGGATCAAAGCTTCCGCAAGATTTAGCCACCAACGACTTACCTATTCTTTGAAGGACAACGCCATGGACCGACGCAAGTTTTTGCAATGCTCAGCTACTGCAGCAGGACTTTCGGTGGCGGCGCGAGAAGCACTGGGCAACGTGGCCGAAGGCAAAACGAAACGTGTCGGCGTAATCGGTCCAGGCTGGTACGGCAAGGTGGATGTGCTGCGTTTGATTCAAGTTGCACCGGTCGAAGTAGTTTCACTGTGCGACGTGGATAGCAAAATGCTGGCGGGAGCGGCGGATATCGTTGCGGAGCGTCAGCAGAGCAAGAATCGTCCTCGACTGTATTCAGACTACCAGGAGATGTTGGCCGAGAAGGATTTGGACATCGTGCTCATCGGTACGCCCGACCATTGGCACGCTTTGCCGATGATCGAGGCCGTTAAGTCCGGTGCAGATGTCTACGTGCAAAAGCCAACGGGTGTGGATGTGGTTGAGAGCCACGCAATGCTGAACGCGGCGCGGAAGTACGGCAAGGTCGTTCAGGTGGGAACGCAGCGGCGGAGCACACCGCACTTGATCGAAGCACGCGATAAAGTGATCAACGAAGGGCTGCTAGGTGATATCGCTTTCGCCGATGTATGTTGTTACTACCATATGCGTGCGAAGGGCAATCCTCAGCCGGTCGCGCCGCCGCCAACTTTGGACTATGAAAAATGGGTTGGGCCGGCACCGATGACGGAGTTTTGCGGCTGGCAGCATCCGCGTAAGTGGAGAGCCTTCATGGAATACTCCAATGGTATTGTCGGAGATATGTGTGTGCATATGTACGACATGGTGCGTTGGATGCTCGATCTAGGCTGGCCGAAACGCATCTCTTCGACCGGCGGTATTTTTGTCGACACGGAATCACGGGCAACGACGCCGGATACGCAAACAGCGACATTCGAGCATGATGAGCTAAATGTGGTTTGGAATCATCGAAGTTGGGGCAACGCTCCTGATTCTGAATATCCTTGGGCCGCAAAGATCTATGGTTCGAAAGGCACTCTAAAACTGGATGTGCACAAGTACGAGTTTGAGCCGCGTGGCAAGGGCGAGAAGTTGACCGGCAAGGCTCTGTTCGAGTACGAAAAATATCCTGAGGACAAGACTGAACAGGACCTGGAACGTCATGTTGCGTCGGCAGTGCGTGGCCATATGCTTGATCTATTGGCCAATATCGAAACGCGTGGCAAGCCTGTGGCGGATATTGAGCAGGGGCATATTTCGTCTAGCAGCTGTATCTTGGCGAATATCGCGATGAAGCTGGGACGCAAATTGGAGTGGGATGCTGGGAAGCACCAGGTTGTCGGTGATGCTGAAGCGAACGCGCTGTTGGCAAGGCCTTATCGCGAGCCCTACTTACATCCGGATCCGGCAGAGGTCTAGGGCGGGTTCATGTTAGTCCGCGGAGTTAAGTCGTTTCCGCGTTTTAGAGATGTGCTTTCCGGCTACAAGCCCGCAGCGCGAGCCAGGAATCCGTATTGCGGCCGCAAGTGTCGGAAGCAATTGGCAATTCTGCGAATTCCTTGTTTGCTCGGTTTTTTAAGCTTGTGATTGAGCACGGCTCTTCTGAAAGGCGGCAAAGAAGAACGGCGTTGTTGCAAATGTGAGCGACAACATGCCAAGGCAGGCGTAGATCAATTTCCAGGTTATGCCTGGTACTTCGAAGCTGGCCAGGAATCCAAAGCCACAGAAGCAGGCTGTCAAGAGACTTCCTAGGGTGATGGCTGCGCCGGGACGAATGAAGGCGAGTCCGCCGATTAGTACTAGTGCGACTGCGATTACTGGCAATAAGACGGCGCCCATGATTCTCTCCAGCTGAAAGTTTAAGGTTCGTTGCTAAGAAACAGGATGCCATTTCCGCCGGAATTCTTTTGAGGCAAGTTCGAGAATTCCAAGAAAGTAGAACAGTTATCCTCAACTGTTTTGGGTTTGAAGGTGTTTAGAAAACGATAAGGAAAAGAAGGAAACAATTGGGGACAGTTGTTCAACTATCGGATTGCCTTCGACATTCTTAGCGATACATTTGCCCGGAGCCGACCGCTTCGAAGGCGTTCGTAAAATGGCGGATGGTAGGTTCCGGCGAGTCTGGGGGCCAGACGATGGATATGACGTCGAAGCGGGCGGGCTGATCGAGTAGTTTTTTCTTTTTCAGGTAGATCAAAGCGGCTCGGGTGATGCGTTCTTGCTTGCGGCGGTCGACGGCCTCCGATGGATCGGCCTGAGCGTCGGAACGCCATGTTTTGACTTCGACGAAGACGATGCAGTCGCCGTCGAGGGCAATGAGGTCGATTTCGCCCAGTTTTTGACGGTGGCCGTGGGCAAGTATCCGGTAGCCAAGTCCTTTCAGGAATCGAGCGGCGGCCTTCTCGCCACGTGCACCGAGTTTTTCCTCTTCGGGTTGCGAGGAGTCAGAAGAAAAGCCGCTGGATGCGATCCAGCGGCTGAGTGTTTCTTTCAGATTGCCAAGCATTCGAAAATTCCAAGGCTTGGATATTGGAGGGATTCCGCCTGCGGCTTGCCGTTAAACGAGGAGGGAGATCCAACTTAAAGGCGTCGTTCTCGCAATCGGACAGCTTTTCCGCTGCGCTGACGCAGGAAGTACAGCTTGGCTCGGCGAACGACGCTTCGTCGTTTGACTTCGATCTTTTCGATTTTCGGCGAGTGCACAGGGAATTTCCGCTCGACGCCTTCGCCCGCGACGATGCGGCGAACGACGAACATTTCACGGGTACCGCTGCCGCTGTTCGCGATCACAACGCCTGAGAAAACCTGGATACGCTCTTTGTTGCCTTCCAAGATTTTGGTGTGAACATCGACGGTATCGCCAATGTCAAATTGTGGCTTGTCGGACTTCATTGAAGCCTGTTCGACAAGCTCCATTATTTTTTGACTCATTTTTTACAGCTCCGAATATAAAACTGACACTCTATCGGCATCAGATTCCATTCATCTTTGGGCCAACATTTTGGCGAGGCGTAATGATGGCGAATTCGAGTCCGTTTGGCTAGGTCAAACTGCAAAGTAGTTAGAAATCGTGGACTGGATGCAGTTCTGGGGCTCTGTTGAAGCCGGAATGTCGGCATTTTCGAGACGCAAGGCTTGGCCTACAATCCGGGCCATGGTCGGCTGACGCCGGGGGGATTCCGCCTGCGGCTCGCCGTTAAACGAGGTACGGATATGAATAGCAAAGCTGAAACGAATACAGCCGATGGTAGCGAGCCGTCCCGCAGGCAGATTCTGGTCACAGCCGCCCTGCCCTATGCCAATGGGCCCATTCACATCGGGCACTTGGTCGAATACATCCAGACTGATATCTGGGTGCGATTTCAAAAGCTGCGCGGGCACCGCTGCATCTTTCTTTGTGCGGACGACACCCACGGCACGGCAATTATGCTTCGGGCACGTCGCGAAGGCCGTAGCGAAATCGAGGTCATTGCCGATATGCAGGCCAGTCATGAAAAGGACTTCGCGGGCTTTCAGGTCGAGTTTGACAACTACGGAAGTACAAACTCGAAGGAGAATCGCCAGCTTTGTGGAGAAATCTGGGCCAAGCTACGAGAAGGCGGTTTGATTGTTGAAAAGGAGGTAAGTCAGCTTTTCGATCCGGAAGCCGGTACTTTCCTTGCGGACCGATTCGTACAAGGCGACTGCCCGATTTGCGGCTCGCCAGACCAGTACGGAGATAGCTGCGATAAATGCGGAGGTACATATTCTCCGACGGAGCTCAAGAATCCGAAGAGTCGGTTGTCGGGGGCGACTCCCGAAATTCGCAAGAGCGATCACCTATTTGTGCAGCTTGAGCAGTTGCACGAGTTCCTTAATGAGTGGACGCAGTCGGGTAAGCATTTGCAGCCTGAAGTGGCCAACTACTTGAAGGGACATTTTTTGGGCGAAGAGCTCCGGGACTGGGATATTTCGCGACCTGAGCCTTATTTCGGATTTGAGATTCCAGACGCTCCGGGCAATTACTGGTATGTGTGGTTTGATGCACCTATTGGCTATATGGCCAGCACGCAGCAGTGGTGTGACAAAAATGATGAGCAGTTTGATGATTGGTGGAAGAACGGTCAGACGGAGATCCACCATTTCATAGGCAAGGACATTACGTACTTTCACACGTTGTTCTGGCCAGGGATGCTCAAGTCTGCCGGATACAACTTGCCGGAAAAAGTTCACATCCACGGCTTTCTGAATGTGGACGGGCAAAAGATGTCCAAGTCCAAGGGCACGTTTATCAAGGCGGAAACTTACCTTAAGCATTTGGAGCCGAGTTACCTGCGTTACTACTTTGCGAGTAAGCTCGGGCCGAGGTTGGATGATCTGGATTTGAATCGTGACGAATTTGTGACCAAGGTGAATTCGGACTTGGTTGGCAAGTTTGTGAACCTGGCAAGCCGCACGGCGAAATTCGCGGCGAAGTTGGGGCTGTCGGAAACTTATCCAGCTGACGGCGGGCTCTTTGAAGAAGCTGCGAAGGCCGGTGATGCAATTGCAGAAGCGTACGAAAACTGCGACTACGCAAAAGCAATGAGGCTCATTATGGAATTGGCTGATCGAGCCAATCCGTTTGTTGAGAATGCACAGCCTTGGGTCTTGAATAAAGACGAAGCTAAAACAGAAGAGCTTCGAGACGTTTGCACCGTCGCGCTGAATCTGTTTCGGCAATTGGCCATCTATTTGGCTCCAGTTTTGCCAGAGATCGCCCAGCGATGCAGTGCTTTGCTGGGCGAGGAAATCACTAGTTGGGAGCAGAGCAAGCAACCTTTGCTTGGTACCCCAGTCAATAAATTCAAACACATGCTAACGCGTGTAAAGGAAGAAGACGTAACTGCTATGACAGAAGAAAGCAAAGAAGAAGCCGAAGCGGAAGCCAAGGCAGCTGCAGAGACCACCAACGGCGATAATCCTTGGAATGATTCCGACGAGCCTCTGAAGGCCGAGGAAATGGCTGCGGAATGTACGATCGACGATTTTGCCAAAGTCGACCTTCGTGTCGCACGGATTGTTGCAGCGGAGCATGTGCCCGAGGCAAGAAAGTTGCTCAAGTTGACGCTCAGTCTGGGCGGTGATGTGCGCAAGCAAGTATTTGCAGGAATCAAAGCCGCCTATGAGCCCGAGGCTTTGGTCGGCCGGTTGGTCATTTGCGTGGCCAATCTTGCTCCGCGTCAAATGAAATTTGGCCTGAGTGAGGGCATGGTTGCCGCAGCTGGTACAGGCGGAGCTGAAGTTTTCTTGCTATCCCCAGATTCTGGTGCGAAGCCAGGGCAGCGCGTGCACTAACGCATCTTGTGCGCCTACATTGTATTGAAAACCACCGACGAAATGGCATCGGTGGTTTTTTATTACATTTTGGTCGGGCTGAATGACTGAAATGATTACTGTTGGTGAACCGGTTCATTCGAATGTGCCGGCATGGTCTCTATTGAGTTCTCCGCACGGCAATTGCTAGGGCTGAAAAACACTTGGAGATCGCCCAAGCCCGAAACATAATAAGGTTCAAACCAGTATCCTTTTCAAAGCTGATTCGATGAACCCAAATGCCCTTTCAACCAAGATTATAAAAAAAGGAATGGATTTCGCTTACGGTTCTTGGGCCAACACGCAGCGAATGCTAGGACGCATAGACTATCCAGTGCCGTCATTCTCTTCGATGCATAAGACCTCCTCGAAAACGGTCAAGCATTATTACGAATCGGGAATACGTACTGCTGTGCCAATTCTTACGGCCGCTAGGGCCAATGGATTGGACCTTAAGCAAGCGAAGGTTTTGGATTTTGGCTGCGGGGTCGGGCGTCAGCTTGCCCATATGACGAGGCATTTGCCTGAGAACGAATACTATGCCTGTGATATCGATGACTTGTCCGTGTCTTTCATTCAGAAACACTATGAGCAAGTTTCGGCTTACGTGAGTTCGTTTCGCCCGCCGCTAGCTTACGAAGATGCGTTTTTTGACATGATCTATTCGGTGTCTATTTTCTCCCACTTGCATCTGGATGATATTGAGCCCTGGTTGCAGGAACTTGCCAGGATCACGAAGCCGGGTGGCTTGTTGATGCTGACAACCGAGGGGCCAACGGCGCTCGGACCACTTTCGGAAGCATTTGGAGTGAGTGAAGCGGAACTGCTGGACGAGTTGCAGGCGAAGGGGACTCTTTACAAGGAGTATGATTATTTGGAAGAGTGCCTTCAAAAACAAGGTACGCTCAAATCGGCTAGCTTCATGATCGGTATCGAAGGAAGTTATGGAAATACGGTGTTGTCGCCAGAGCACATTCATCGCGAATGGGAATCGGATATTTTAGAAGTGGTATCCGTGATCGAAGGTATCATTGACTTTCGCCAGGACTTGGTCGTTTTGCGCCGCAAATAGTCGACTCCTGTTCAAAAACTTCTCTGCAAGGAGGCAGTATGCTGCGTCTTGTTCGTCAGCTTGCTATAGCGGGAGCTATGTTTGGCTGTTTTTGTGTTCTAGAGAGTAGGGCTGGAGCACAAGAAAGCTTGCCAGACATCCGAAGCGTGGTGGCCGATTTGGAAGTTCCGCCGATGCTTGAGGGTTCGCCTACGCCAGGTAAGCGTGTGCTTGTAACGATCTCCGAGGGCTTGTACTACTGCCTCTATCTCCCGTCAAACTTCGACGCATCGAAGCGTCATCCGATGATTGTTGAGTTTGCGGGCAACGGAGGCTACCGCAGCAAATACGGCGATGTTTCCGAGGGTGTTCCGGAAGGAAGCAATCTTGGTTTTGGAATATCAGGAGGCAAGGACTTTGTATGGCTATGCTTGCCCTTTGTAACCGAAAAGGATCGAGTAGTCGCGAAGCAATGGTGGGGCAGTTCGCCAGACTTTTCGCCCGTGCCAACCGTGGAATTGACGAAGCATGTTGTTGCGTCGGTAATTGAGGATTACGGGGTCGATAAAGATGCAATCGTCTTGGCGGGGTTTTCTCGGGGAGCCATCGCCTGCAACTTTATCGGGTTGCACGACGAGGAGATTGCGGATATTTGGTGTGGGATGGTTCCATATAGTCATTACGATGGCGTCCGAGATTGGGGCTTAAGGGGAACAGACCGAGAGGCAGCTAAGGTTCGTTTGCAGCGGTTGAGGGAAATGCCTCAGTTTATTTGCCACGAAGGCACAGAGCGCAGCGCCGAGAAGTCAAAGGATGCGTTTCGGGGCTTGGCTGCGACTCGAAAGTATTTGGAGTCGACGGGCGTTGCGGTGAACGTACAGATGCGTGCAACGGGATTCCGCAACCATAACGATGCTTGGGTTTTGCGGCCGAGCGAAACTAGGCGCGCGTTGCGGTTATGGTTAAGTCAGATAGAAAGTGTACAAGCTGCCTTAGAACGTTTGGAATAAGTGAACGCGGCGGAGTTTCAAACGTGTTTCGGATTCACTAGGGGCGAGTAACTTGGTGACGCACTGCCTCGGGCTGCGGATTAAAGTACTCGCGCGGTCTCCCACCCACGACTTCGGGGCCGATGTCATTCAAAGGGAAGGGATCATGCACGGTGGCGCGAGCTTTCTGGCGTTCGGTCGTGCCTTGTCCCCAAGAGAATCCCCAACCGGGTCTTTGACCGCATCCAGCGCAGGAAAATAGGCTGAGGCAGATTATTAGTTTGATTGCAGTCGACATCCGTGACATGGGAGTCCTTTCCGAGCATCCTTTGCCCGAGCCTTGAAGCACCTTGGGAGGGGAATCTTAGGTAAGCCACATTGCCGTCGCTAGAGCGGAGACAATGCAATCATTATCGACGAAAGGCTAGCAAAGTAATGAGCCAATTGACTTAGGGGTACTAATGCGGGCAGTCGTTAGGATCGGAACCTTTCGAGCGGGAATGAAAATGGTGACCCTCTCCGAGCCGGGCCCACGCGCAGCGGGGAGTGCTCGACTCTCACGACCAAAGCAAGCTTCGGTGCCCGGAACCTGCTGCTCAGAAAGGGAAGAAGAACCCTCTCCGAGCTTACAGCTCGACTCTCCCTCGAGAACCTGCTGCGCAGGAGGGAGAGTGACTTGGAATTGCAGGACCAAAGCCTAGGGGAGGTACATATCAAGCAACATAGACTCGACGTCAAGGAATTCACAATGCACGCCTGGCATGGAAGCTGGCAGCAGGACGGATTGGCCAAGCTGTAATGTTTCGACCACTTGAGAACCGTTGGTATTCCAAGTTAGCCGAATAGCGCCGTTAGGAGCGGTGAGAAGGTGGAATTTGTTGTCGCCGCCGATTTGCTCCTGGAAGGGGGCATTGAGTCGGTCCAAGACAAATTTTTCGCAGTGCACTAATTGTTCGCGACCAACTTGGTCGGTCGAACGCGGGATTTGGATGGATCGGGGGCCAGATTCAAAATCGATGACTTCTAAGGCTTGTTCTACGTGCAATTGCCTTGGATTTCCGTCCTTGTCGACTCGATTCCAGTCGAAGAGTCGAAAGGTGGTGTTGGACGCTTGCTGGATTTCCGCAACGAGCAATCCGGCTCCGAGAGCATGGACGGTGCCCGCAGGAATAAAGACGCAATCCCCGGCTTGGGGCTCGATGACATGCAGGCAATCCTCGAGCGTTCCGTCTGCGACCGCTTGTCGCAGCTGGTCGGAATCGACGCCAGATTTGAGGCCCGCGTAGAGTTTGGCTCCTGGTTCAGCGGCGATGATATACCACGCCTCGGTCTTGCCGAGGTCGGGAGGGTTCATGGTCGCACCGTAGGAATCGTCGGGGTGCACTTGAACGCTGAGTACTCTTTGGCAGTCCAGGTACTTAAGAAGTAGAGGCAATGATTCCGGACGTTGGTCGCTGCTCCCAAAAATCCAGGTTGGATTTTCGACAGCGAGTTCGTGCAGTGATCTACCTGCATATTCACCATTGGAAACGCGGCTTTGATGTTCTGGGTGATCAATCATCTCCCAGCTCTCAGCCCAAACCCCAGATTCAGGAATTGGCTTCCCTAGGACGGATTCTAGGTTGCGTCCACCCCAGAGATAGTCGCGAAAAAACGGTTCTGTGCGAAGCGGATATGGGCTGATCATTGTTGGCTCATTCTTTTTGTTGATTTGGTTTGACTTGTTCAAGCTGCAGATCCGTTTGACTGACCAATTCATTGAAACTTGGGGTTATCCTCGGTTTTTGTGCCCTGTGCACCACATCCTGCGAAGCGGGTAGCGAATGCAAGGGCAAGAAAACGTGGATGCCAATGGTCGGTTATCAACAATTTGGCCCCTTTGCTGCAAGCGAAATCCAGCAAAGCTGCAAGCGAAATCCATCAGAACTTCCCGATTGGTCGTTGACGTCGGGCGAGTACACTGGGACAAAAGCTTGGTAGAAAAATGTGGGTCGGAATTGGCGATTTCCCAGCGATTCTTTCCGAGACTTGTAAAAACACGCCTGTAATACTTCCGGTTTGCATGCAACATATCCCAGGGTGAGCTGCGATGAACAAAAAACTACCAGCGGACGATCTCTTTGAAAAAAGCTCCATGTCCTTTGGCGATCACCTCGAAGAGCTTCGAAGGTGCTTGGGGAAAGCCTTAATTTGGCTCGGTGTCGGTACGATTGCCAGCCTTTTCTTCGCCGAAGATATCGTCAAGTTTGTCGAGATGCCCCTCAAGCAGGCGATCCGAGAATTCCACATCGAGCAGGCAAAATTAGCCTATACCGCGGCAAACGGTGAAGAGCCTTCCAGTGAATTCACCGGTTGGTTGATGGCTCAAGGTATGTTGCCGGAGAGCGTTTTTGTCGACCCAGTTTTAATCACAGATTTGGCGGGGCAAGTCTTGGAGGACAGTGAGGACGCGGCGTCAGCCAAGAAAGCCAACGCTAGGTCGGCCGCACTAGCAGCTGGTGAATTGGAACAAGCTTGGAAGGGGATTTCGATGAATGAGCTTGAGAGGTTGCGTCCAATTCTGCTGTGGCGACCGATCAAGAACAAGTTGATCAGCTTGAATCCGACGGAAGGCTTTATGATCTGGTTGAAGGCAGGCTTGGTCGCGGGCGTGGTGCTGGCAAGTCCCGGGATCTTCTGGCACATCTGGCAGTTTCTGGCAGCAGGACTCTATCCACATGAGCGGCGTTACGTGTATTGGTATTTGCCGTTGAGTTTGGGGCTGTTCTTGTCGGGAGTTTGCTTGGCGTTTTTCGTGGTCTTCAAACTCGTGCTTGGGTTCCTAATGAATTACTCCACGGGTCTCGATGTAGAGTTTACGCCAAGGCTGAACGACTACATGTCTTTTTCATTGTTCTTGCCGCTTGGATTCGGGATTGCATTCCAGTTGCCCATTGTGATGCTGGGGCTGCACCGTTTCGGGGTGGTAGGCGTAGAGACCTTTCTTTCTCAATGGCGGATTGCCGTTCTCTCTATTGCCTTTTTGTCAATGATGTTGAGCCCTCCAGACATCTACAGCATGATCGGCTTGTTTGCACCCTTGGTGGTACTGTACTTCTTCGGAATTGCGCTTTGCAAATATATGCCACGGGGAGCCGGTGTTGGAGGTCCAGCTTTGGATCCGAAGTAGTTCCTGCCTAGATTTCGACTAGGCGGCGTTCTCGTCGGCGGGTTTGCCGGGCAACAGCCCGTGCAATGTTAATCTGAACTTTTGCTTTTCGAGCCCTCGCGACCGAGGGTGAAGAAGGCGAGCGCGCCACCAGCGATGGCACCGCACAAGTGACCGTCCCAAGACATGTTTCCTTCGGATGTCGGAATAACTCCTGCGATGAGCGTACCGCCATAAAGAAAGCCAACAAGTACGGCGATCAGCATGGGGATGATCCGCTTTTCACGAAAGCCAGCGCCCATCAAAAAAGCAATCAATCCGTAGACGAGACCACTTGCTCCGACGTGGATTGTTGGCAGTGTAGCTGTGCCATTGCGACCGAAGATCCAAAGTAGAACGCCGCCAGCCACGATAACTTCGGCTACAGTCTCCCAAGTGCGGGTTCGGGAACCAGCCATCAAAGTAAGCAATATCACGAGCGGGATTGTGTTGCTGATTAGGTGTCCAAAGTCACCATGCAAAAAGGGAGCGGTGACGATTCCGAACAATCCCTTGAGAGTTCTTGGTGTCAGCCCCCAATTGTTGAATTCAATTGGGGTGACCAAATTGAGAAGGAATAAGGTCCAAATGACTGCCACGAAGATTAGGACGCCACGCATCTCGTGCTTGATAGTGTTTTGCATCGTTATCAGGCAACTCTTCTTGTTCGACTGCGATGGACACGGGGCACGCGTTGGACAGCGACTCGCGTTTGCTAACTCACGATTGTGCAGCGCAATCGAATGAAATTGGCAAAACTAACCGCTAAGGACTTTGGCGTTAGAACGGAACTTCGTCGTCATCTTCATAAGCGGCTTCATCCAAGGCCGCATTGGCATTGCCGCCTTCGCTGGCTCCAGGACCGCTCAAGACACGATATTCAGTTGCTTCGCAGCTCAAGAAAAACTTCACTTCGCTTTGAGGATCACGCTGCCATTTTCTACCATTCAGGCGGTAGGTCACTTCGACTTCATCGCCCACATTCAGTCCATCAACTTGGTCGCAAGCATCCTGCAAGAATTCGACAGGAATGTAGTTTTGGAATCTTCCGTTGTCTTGTTCTAGGACAACGAGACGTTTTCG
>JBCCEO010000016.1:0-25613 GCA_039030255.1 Planctomycetota bacterium
CTGGCAATCATTCGTCACCACGCAACGACCACTCTCGGCCGGCGCCGAATAAATCCTTTTGGTGTTAGGAAATTCGACGATTCACAAGTCGTAGCTACGTATCTATCATCGAGCCTATGAGTCCCATAGATCTTGAATTGTATTTCGGCTGTTTGCGTGAGAGTCCAAAAGCGGGTGACAGCAAGCTTGATCTCGCATTTGGCGATCTTTCGATATCCGTTTCCGCTGCTGCAGCAATTTGCGAGCATCTGGAAGCGGCTGTCGGGTTTGCTGCTGACTCGCGGCCAGAACATTGTTCTCGTCGTGAGGGTACGACGCGTTTCTCCCTACGAGTCGTGAACAGCCGCGACAGACTTACGGATTTGAAGCAGATATTAAATCCGCATCTTCCTAAGGCTACCCGTTACTCACGACGCAAGAATCTGTTTAATCGTCTCTCATTCGGTGGGTGGACGGCTGACTGCTTTGAAACTCTACCGGTTTGTTGGCTTACTCGAAGTGCGCACAACGAAATCCTTATTGTTCAGGACGACATGCAGCCGATTCATGCTGACGAGGCTCGCCTCGGTGTGATCGACATCCTCAATCGATTCCTGGAGACCCATGGTTGGCACACCATTCATAGCGGTGCGATTCAAGTTGGCTCTCGTACTCTGTTGGTCATGGGAAACAGCGGTGCGGGAAAGACTTCTTTGATCACTCGGTTTGTATCATCAGGAGCTCGGTTCCTGGCCAATGAGCGGCTGTTTATCAGACAGTCCAACGGCATGCTATCAATCAGAACGTTCCCACAACCCATATCGATGGGAATTGGTACGGTACTCCAGTTTTCCGGTTTGTCACCCCTGCTTAAGGACCCAAGTAGTTTGGCTTCAAAACAGAATCGGTGGGATCAATTTCGAGTCGACACAACGGAACTCCAAGTCCTGCACGCTTTGCCAGACAAGCTCAAGATTCTTCCACCTGAGTTTGTCGCAGCATTGGACGCTAAGGACCCGATTCCGACCGGTACCATCGACGGAGTACTTGTGCCTCGGTTCAATCAGGTAGGCCGCTCCGAACTGTTTCCGATCGAACCAGGTGAAGTATTCAACCTTCTAAGGACTAATTACTTCCCATCTAGCCAAGACATGACTTATCCCCGCTGGCTGCCAATTCAACTTCCTTACTCTTCCAATCTTGACGTGGAATCCCTCGTGGACGCGATTTGCCAATTGCCTGCGACGGGAGTTGCGTTTAGTGAAGACGCCGACGAGGCACTTCTGGAGACTATTCGCCAGCCTTGATATGCCGCGGCTTTTGCGAGTAGGTGCACCGTACTAGTTTGCTGACTCGGCGAGTTCCAAACTGCTCCAAAATGCAGCCTCATAAGACCAGTCACTGGCTTGATTTTCGAGTTCAACTAGGACCGCCTTTCCAGCATGTTGCGAGAGGTCGATGTCAAATTCTTGCCACTGGTTCCCGTCGATGGGTTGTTGCAACACTTCCTTCCCGGCGATCCTGACGACTAAAGTCCAGTTGCCTTGGGGATGATTGTTAGCTGCAAATCGTAAACTACTTTTCCTTCCCGCTGGTACGTTGACATTCCGCGACAAGATGCAAGGCGAATCTTGGCTGCGCGGGTGCGTCACCAAAACGTTACTTCGGCCTTGCCATGCCGCCCGCAAGCCTGGCTTCATGGCTGGTCCGCCCCACTGGGATACTTTCCAACCTGCGGCAAACTTCTCTACGTCAGCAGGCAGGTTGCTCGTTTGAGCATCGCGTTTGGGCCTGGCTACGCGAGCCCCGGGCGCAGGCTTGGACGTGGCAGTCTTGGGATAGGGCATTTTGGCATCCACATTTTTACGCCAATCGTGCAGCATTCTTGTGAGACGCTTGGTGACTTCTGGCTTCGTTTTCGATAAGTCATTTCGCTCACCAATGTCATTCTCTAAATCAAAGAGCTGTACCGTCCCATTTTCGTAGTATTCCAGCAACTTGTAGTTTCCAGAACGCATGGCTCCACCAGGGCTTTGGAAGCCATGATTGCTATAATGGGGGAAGTGCCAATAGATTGGCCCGCGTTCATACGATTCCTGCATTAGCGCTGGAACAAAACTCTTGCCATCCACATGCTGGTCAGGCAATGAGGGAAGCCCCAGCATTTCGAGTAGCGTTGGATAGTAATCCGTACCGGTGACTACTGCCTGAGAAGTAGACTTGGGCTTCAGTTTGCCGGGCCAGTGCACGATCAATGGCACGCGTATTCCACCTTCGTAGTTCCAGCCCTTGGCTCCGCGCAGGGGCAGATTCGAACTGGAATAGCGTGAGTTCAGGGTTTTTTGCGGATGATTGATCCCGCGGTACTGATTGGAAGCAGCCATTCCTCCATTATCCGAGGTAAAGACGATGATCGTGTTCTCTTCCAGGCCAAGCTCTTTCAGCTTTGCGCGGATGCGTCCTAAGCTTTCATCGGTGGCTTCGACCATGCCCGCGAATTCGACGTTGTCTTGCTTTTGCTTAACCCACCAAACTCGTTCATTTTGATGTATTTCGCTGGTGTCTTTGGATTCAAGTTCCTCCAGCTTTTCTGCCGAGAGAGCTGGGCCATCGGGATTCGGCTCAAGAATGTACTCTGGGCCATCTTGTTTGGGCATCGAGGCCAGCTTCCGTTCATATTTTTGCACCAAGTCTTTTCTTCCTTGAATCGGATCGTGGACAGAAAAATGCTCCATATGAACAAAGAAGGGGCGATCCTGGTTGCGCTCGATGAAATCGATCGCCGCATCCGTTAGTTTGTCGGTGAAGTAATCGCCTTCTTTCGCGGGCAAAGATTCGTCGTAACTGGGAGAAAAGGGATGGTAATAGGATCGCACCCAACCGGTGATTGCCTCGTCAAATCCGTAGGTGGTTGGATCTTTGTTCAAGTGTGCTTTGCCGTAGTTGGCAGTTGCATATCCATGTTCTTTTAACGTTTCTGCAAGAGTTTGTTCTGAATCGGGCAGAGCAGTGAGCTTCTCGCCATGATGGAGCTTTTCATAATCCCGCTCTGGCCTGCCGCCTAACCACTCAGTCAAGTTCGTTCGCGCTGGGTACTTGCCAGTCAGTATGCTTGCACGACTGGGCGAGCACACGTGACAGGTCGAGTAGGCATTGTTAAAGAGCATTCCTTCGGCGGCCAACTGATCAATTGCTGGCGTTTCATAGAATTTGCTGCCGTAGCAGCCAACGTCCCGCTGACCAAGATCGTCGACCAGGAAGAAAATAACACTTGGCTGCTGAGCTCGCCCTTCAGTGGCAATGAATATTAGCAATCCGATGAGCCAAAGGAAACTGATTTGGTTTTTTCGAGTGCCCAACATGGATGTTGCTCCAAAGTCATTTATGAGGTCTACAAAATAAGGCTATTAGTTTACGTACTTTGGAGCGATCATGCGTTTGTGGCAGTAAAACGACGTGAGCTTCCGCAGAAAAGTGCTACGATCTTACTTTGAATAAGCTGGAAAAGCTAAAACTAGCTCACGAGCTTTCAACTGGATGGCCATAGCATTTGTAGAAAATTCATGATGCCTTCGCGCCCCTCGGTGCCATCTGCATGAGCAATAGTCGCGCATAATTTTCATTCTGTCTTCGTTGGCTGCGCTGTTATTCAAGCCAATGTCGAAAGTCAGGTTGAGAAAAACGTTAGGTGAAGATACTCATGAAGTAAAAGCCTGGGGTTCTAAAACACAGTTGGAGAAAGAGATGCATTCAAGAAGAAGGGCTCTTACCGGAATTACTGGAGTCGCGTTAGGGGCGAATAGTATGCCGCGAAAATTAATTGCCGAGGCACAGGAGGCATCCAAGTGGCGGATGCCGGAAGAGAGTGATCGGCACCTAAGGACCTGGATGGCATTTGGTGCGAGGCGAGAGGTTTGGGGGCGCCGGCTTTTGCCTCGGGTGCGCGAAGACTTGGCCAAAGTCGCCTCCGCTATCGCGGAATTCGAACCAGTTACGCTTTGTGTCCGACCCAACGAACGCAAGCTGGTTGAAGAGTACTTCGAGGAAGGCGAGGACATCGAGTTCTTCGAAGTGCAGCTCAATGATCTTTGGATTCGAGACTATGGTGCGGTCTTCGTAGTAGGTTCCGAGGGAAGACAAGCTGCAGTCGACTTCAATTTCAACGGCTGGGGAGAAAAACAGTCCTTTGCGTCCGACGCGAATGTTGCGAAGCTCATAGCCGAGAAAACTCAGATTCAATACATGCGTTCCATCCTCTGCCTGGAAGGGGGTGGCATCGAAGTCGACGGGCAAGGAACGGCAATCATCACGGAAAGTTGCGTACTAAATCGCAATCGGAATCCGAACTGGAGCAAGGGCCAATGTGAGGAAGAATTGCAACGCGTTTTAGGGATTGAGAAAGTTATTTGGCTGCCAGGAGTTCGCGGTGTCGACATTACCGACGGTCACACCGACTTTTACGCTCGTTTCACAGGTCCCGGTGTCGTTGTCGCCCACTTGGACCTCGACCGCAGTTCAAGTGACTACAGGTTAACTCGCCAGCATCTGGGAATCCTGCAATCAGCAAGGGACGCGAAGGGCACGAAGCTCAAAGTCATCACCCTGGAGAGCCCTAAAGTGGTACGACCAGAATTCGATAGTCAAGACTTTTGCGCGGGCTACATCAACTTCTATGTCTGCAATGATGCAGTAATCGCGCCTCAGTTTGGCGATCGCCGGGCAGACGGGAAAGCGAAGGAAACGTTGCAAGAACTGTTTCCGAAGCGTGAGATTGTAATGCTAGATATCGACGGCATTGCCGCCGGAGGTGGCGGCATCCATTGCGCGACGCAGCAGCAACCCGCGTAGCACGCGACATTGAAAACTCGCGGTTGCTGCAGAGCTGCTTTGGAGACTAGTTTGAACGCGTTCTTTATCCATGCGAATTGATCTGACATTCCCTCTAGGCCATTGAAGCCCCAGAGAACATTCTCAGATAGGGCTGTTTGTCCGGGCGGCGACTCCGTGTGCTATTGCGGAACAAAATCGATGTTCCGGTTAACGGCGACAAGAATTGCAGCGATTTGTATGGCCCCAGCAGTAGCCGCTTCGCAATGGGCCAAAGCAAGAATTCTCGAGACAAGTAATACAGGACGGGGTGAAGTGATTAGAAAGTGCACCCGAGGCTGGAAGCGATGGACCAAAGAAGAAGAAGTAATCCACATGCTGTGGATTCAGATTGACCCTTTGGAATTCCTGAAGCAACAACTCGTCTGGAAAAACGACCGTTTTGTTAGTCAGCTTCGCCTCCAACATGCCTTGCTCAACCATCGTCGCCTCCACGAATATGCGGACGCCAATTAGCTGATTTTGCTCGAAAAGCAATTCAAGACGATTGTCGTAATCGGCGCGCATCCGCTTTAATGAGCCAATAATACTTTCAAAGCTCGGCTCACCAAGGGTGTTCAATATCTGCCTACGGTGCATGCCATAGCTAAGCGTCACCTGCTTTGGCGCCAAGCCGGGTGTAACTGGCAGTTTATCCGGCGATTCGCCGAGTTGCAGATGCGATGCTGATTTCACTTCTGCAGGAGGTTGGGTGTCGTTGAATCGAACTTGGACAAGATCGGTCAGGCTGTTATTGCCTTGGCCGGCTTGCTTGGTTCCACTTTCGGCCCAATAGTCTTGCGCCAAGGCCGAGTTTGCCGCAAGCAAGAGAACAGCCAACTGCATTGGAATGAAAGCGGAAAGCGCGTTTTTCGATTGGAGTTTGAAGAATGGCATCAGTATCGTTCCTCGTGGAGTACCGAGTTGTTTTTTAGAGCACAAGTCACAAAGCAAGAGCGAATAGAACGCCTAAGGCAGACTGATCTGCGGTTGCGGCGGCAGCGGCTCTGGCGTCCCGCGCCACGGAGCTTGCTTGGTTGCGTCCCAGCCGTGGCTAGGAGCATTGGGACTTGGCATTGGTAGTTCCTCAGTTATCAAGCTATTGGCAGCTTCGCCACTGATTATGGCTGGGTGATCGGAAAGAGCTCGCAGTCGAGCTTCGCTCTTGAACTGCCCTTCCATAGGCGTAGTAATAACGTGTGGAGTGATCAGCAAAATCAACTCCGTCTTGACGTTCTCGTCGATGTATTGCCGAAACAGTTTGCCGACCAGCGGCAATCGGCTCAGCCCTGGGACTCTGCGTTCACGAACGTTGGTCGTGTCCGTGATCAACCCGCCCACGGCAATAGTTAGGCCGTCATGAGCAACGACGGTTCCTTGAAGATTCGAAGAGCGAACCGAGTCGATTGGGAACTCTTGCACTTGCGTGCCATTGGAAACAGGCAGTTGCTGGCTATCTTCAACGACTTCCGATTGATCTTGAGCAATGGACAAAGTCACACTGCGGTCTGCATTGATCTTGGGCAACACAACTAAAGTCGTGCCAATATCACGCACTTCCGTCTGAGGCTGTACGACCGAGGTGGTAGGACCAGTGGCCGAAGTTACGACTCCCGAGTTGATCCCAGTGACCAGCACGCGTTCTTCCCCGACAAAGATCCGGGCGGGGCGATTGTTACTGGACAGCAGCACGGGCGAAGCGACCGAGGCTACAAAGTTGTTTTCTTGGAGGACTTCGAGTCGAGCTCGAATTTGATCATTAAGGAACTGGTAGATGAAGGAACCATTACCGTTGAGTTCTGGACTATCGACGATTCCGAGAACACTCTGTGCCGCAGTTTGCGCCGAGTTTAAAAACGGATTGCGTTGCACCTGAGCACCTGCAGGCGGTCCTTGAGGACCAACATTGTAGGCCACGTCTAGGATAGAACGAAAGTTGTCCGTCAATCGCACTTCGAGAATCTTCATCTCAAGCAAGACTTCAGGCGTTGGGCGATCAAGATCGAGAATCAGTCGCTCGATGGCTTTCATTGCCTCTTCATCGCTTGTTCTGACAATCACCAAGCTGTGTGTTTTGTTGTGCGCGACGTAAATCAGGGGTTCCCGTGACGTAACATCCTGTACGTCCTGGCTGGCAACCCCCTGCTGTCCACCTTCCAAGGTTTGGATGCGCTGTTGAAGTTGAGCGAGTTGTCCACTGGTGAGCGGATCGCCGGGCAGTTGTTGGACGTTAAACAATGGTGAACCGAACAGCAGGCCGTTTTGACCGCCGCCGCCGCGTCCGAAGGCACCGCCTCCGAATCCGCCGCCTCCAAGCCCACCACCGAAGCCGCCGCCCAGACCACCTAATCCGCCACCGAAACCTCCAAGGCCTCCACCGAAGCCTCCACCAAGACCTCCGCCGAAGCCGCCACCAAGACCGCCAAGGCCTCCGCCAAAGCCGCCACCGAGACCACCTAACCCACCGCCGAAGCCGCCGCCCAGGCCGCCGCCGAAGCCACCGCCTAGACCGCCACCGAGTCCGCCGCCAAATTGTCCGCCGACGCCACCAAAGCCACCGCCGCCGCCAATTATTCCTGTCGTTCCGACTAAAATGTCGTCGTCGAAGGGTTGCAATCCGAGAATGACGCGTGGACCGTACAAAGATTGTATGGTTTGGGCGATTGAGATTGCATTTGGATGCAATAATGTGAATACGCGTGTCAGGTCGTTTCGAAAGACGACCAAATCATCCTGGTACTGCTCCGCGGTCATCAAGCGAATAATGCCGGTTTGTTCTTCGACGCGGTACCATAAGCCGCCGATCTTTGCCATCACCTCGATCGCGTCGATGACGCTCACATCGCGGAGGGTCATCGTAACTTTCTTCTCGGCGGCTTCCTGCGTCGCTACGATGTTCAACCCAGTGGAAGAACTAAGCAAATCAATGATCTCTCGCACCGATCGGTCGTCGAATTGAACGTTGGCCAAGCGAAAATCCATCCGCTCGCGGTACGTTGCTTCGCTGGTCGATTGGCGTGCCGGAAGCGAACCTTGCGACCAAGCATGCTGGCAACTTAAGACAAGGACCACCACCATTGTTAGCAGTTGTAGCATCCCTGCGAGTCGTCTTTGCATATGTGGATTTTGCATCCTTGCAATCCTCATTTGTTCTCTCCAAATTCCAGCCGAAGTCCGTCATCTTGCACTGCCGCCGCACCGGAAACGCGACCAGCGTCCGCATTCGGTAGGGCAATAGTGGGTGAATCTGACGACGCGGCCTCTTTCTTCCGCTCTGCCTGAACTGCAGCGATGTGGTCTTTGCGCTGCTTGACTAACTGATCGATCTGCTCCGAGGGCATCCCTGAGGGAGCGAACCATGAAGCGTCCAATTGAACCTTCGATGCAGGTTTGTGAACAGTCGGCACGTCGCGCCAAAGTGATTGGCAACCCGATAAGCATGTGAGTGGGATTGCAATGAATGCAACTCGCACAGACCTGCTGTGGAACATCTCCATGATCCTTGAGTAACTTCAGGCAAAACCGACTTCGATCCCTAGGTCTTTCCTGGCGACGTTGCTGGGGCCCAATTGCTAGCAAGTTTCGCTTGCTGGCTCTTGGGGACTAAGGGATTGTCAGCTTCGGTATCGTCCAACTCAGCTGGTAAACTGTAGCGATTAGACTGATTGCTCCGATTTTACCACTCGTGAGGGTTAGGCTGACTTTGCAATCCCCCCTGCAGGCAGGTTCTGGGTGTGCAACCCCCGCAGCGCATAACTAAATCAAGCGCTCAATGTCAAGAATCTTTGGCAAATCTTAGTGAGAGTCAGAGCTATAGAATTAGCTCCAAAGCTGGTTTTCTTGAAGCTGGTCGCACTCAATCCTTGACCGTTGGGTGGAATGTCACCAGCTCAGTGAGCGCCAGCTCAGGAATTGAAAGCTCAACTGTATCAGCAGCCTTAATCTTACAAGTGATCATTACTTTGGCTCCAGTCGTAAGTTCCAACTGCATTTGCTGCTCGTCACGGACGCGATAAGTCTTTTCACCGGCCTTGATGACGGCGATAGCGAGCATATCAGTCTGAACCAGAGCAACCAAGCGAAAGCCAGGTACTGCCTGCTTCAACGCTTGCTTTTGTTGGACTTCGTCACGAACAGATGAAAGCTCTTGATCCTTCTTCTCGAGTCTTAATGCCAGCTGTGCTCGCTCGCGAATTAACTTTGTAAGTTCATCCTGGACTCGTTTCAGTTCTTGTTCCAGTTGCTTCAAGCGATCGAGTCCCCGAATCGTATCTTCCTGCTGAAGAATCTCGACTGAAGGTGAGGTCGGATCGGTATTCGTTTGGTCCTGTGCAGTTGCCGGAGCCGCAAAAAGGACAAGTACAAAAATCGACATAAGTAATTGGCTTGCATTCATAAGGCGAATCGTTGACTTTCGGAAGAGAAGTATGAGCTGCCCACGCTTCGTTTCATCCTGCATGTGTTGAGACTCAGTGTCAACAAAATAGTCAGAACATTGTGTGCGGTTTAAGACCGCAAAATCGGGTTATTTGGGTTTTCTTAAAAATAATTACCAGAATCATTGACAGGTTTTCGCCTCCCAACTAGACTCACCCGCTGTTGAGACTCAGTTCCAACAACACTTAACACGACCCAGCAATAGCCAGAAGCAGATTTGACAAAACCGATTGTTGAAAAACCCCACTTTCGACGAATCGAGTGCTGAAGCAAGTAACAGTTGCGAGTTCCCCACTTAGAAGACTCCGCTGAACGCGTGACCCCACGCACTTCTAATTGCAGTTAAATCATTGAGGCGTAGCCAGGAGCAGCGTTTACGTTTCAGAATGCGCCACCGTTGCGCGCATTCGCAATCACCCAATATTGTCGCCTGAATTTCAGGCGCAGCAGGAGAAAATCTATCTGATGAAGATTTCTAGCATCAAAAGATCACGACCTCGTCGTGGCGGTTTCACACTTATCGAATTGGTAATGGTCATCATGATCTTGGCGATCGTGGCTGGTTTGGCTGTACCAATCGTGGGCTGGCTTCGCCGAAGTGCAAACTACGCTGCACAAGCGAATACTGCCGCCGCCATGGGCTCAAACCTTGAGTTCTTCCGTACAACCTACGGCAACAACGGCTACCCAGATAACCTAGATTCGCTTATTCTGGACGATTTGAGCGACGTTATTCCGACTACGGATGAGAGTGGTTACCTCGATCACGGTTTCGATTTCTTGGTGAAGGGAAATCTCACTACAGATCAAGCAGATTGCTTCAACTGGCTTGACACGATTTATGACCACTACGCAGTGGCTGATGCTTTCGACGGCTTGCAGGGCAGTCCAAGTAACAGCGGTTTTGATCCTCGCGCGTTCGACGGTCAAAACGTCGCAATTGCAGCTGAGCCTGGCACTACTGTTGCAACAGCTGTCGACAAGGAGCAAGGACTGATGCTCGCGGAAATCTATCCTAACGGCGTTCCAAGTGACGTACGTTTGGTAGCGTTCGGCATCGGACCTAGCAACGAAGCGATTGGTCGTACGATTCAATCCAACCCAATCGACCCTCGCGTCGATCCTTCCGAAGTATACGGCCGCTACGTCGCTATCTTCGCTTGCTACGACGGACGTCAAGGTCGTCGTGCACAACTGAAGGCCGTATTGAATGCATTCGGTCGTACTCAGAACAACGCGATCAGCGAGTTCTGGGGCAGTGTAACGCCTGAGTAATCAGACTTGCCTTCGGGCAATTTAGGTAATTTGTCGAGGAGGCTTCGGCCTCCTCGATTTTTTACTGGTTCTGATCAATCTGAATGTCAGGCCGTCAAAATCGCGGAACATAATCATTTTCGCGTATCATAATGACATGTCATACGAGAATCTCGGTCGCGCAGTTAGCATGGCTGAGGTTCTATTTTTTTGCGGCAGTATTTTTACATGTGACGATAGCCGGGTCACTGTTCTGGCTGTAGATTTTTTCTTGATTCTTTAGGTAGTGGAAGGTGAGCAACCATGCGTCGCGGATTCACCCTTGTCGAATTAGTGATGGTCATCATGATCCTAGCCATTGTTGCTGGGGGCGTGACCATACTTGTAGGCCGCTTACCTTCCAGCACGAGCGTATCGACATCGGCTGGCACGGTCAGCCAGGCAGTGAGAGCGCTGCAGTTATTCAGGACGACTCGTGACAGGTTCCCGACAAGGCTAGATCTATTGCTACCAGATCACACAAATGCAGCCCTGGCGAATTCATTAGGTCCAGATGTCGCGACCGGAGTTGATGTGACTGCAGCGGAATTGAGCGTGATAGATATCACCAGCATCACCGGAATCGCAACTGCGCTCCGTAATTCTGGAATTCGAGAGGTCATCGAAAGCCCGGATATTGACAAGGACAAGGACCCAAACTCGGCCCAACCACAAACGATATTCGATGACGTCGAACCGGACAACACGACGAGGGAGATAAGCATCGTCCCAGGTTCCACGCCACAGCACATAGTCGTTTTAGGGTCCTCTGCGATCAGCCGACTTAACCTGGATTCAGCTGAGACATATGTAGTATTCGGTTTAGGAAACAACTGTGAAGCAGTAGGAGAAGTGATGGTAAGTGCACCTGTTCATTCGAGGCAAGAAGATGGCGCGGTTATCGACCGCTACTCTCGATTCATGCCGGTGTTCGAAGTTGAAGACAGTACTGTTCGATTGGTTACCGTTGTAACCCTAGAGAATGAAGATGGCGTCGCAGTCGTGACCGGCGTAAGTGATTATGTGCGATCATTCTACAATGACCGAAATCTGGAGTAGTTTGATGTCAACTCGCGATCAAACAGCTCGCCAACGACGCCCCCTCCGCGCAGGATTTACACTGGTCGAATTAACAGGCGTGTTAATTATCTTGGTGCTTGTGGCGGCCATGATCATCCCGCTTGTTGGAGGCTCCAGCGGTATTCTATCCGTCGATATTGGGAACGGTGAGCAATCGGCCGAAGCGATTGTCACTCAGACGACGATGCAGTCAATTCGAGACACCCTCATTAGCACAGGAACAACTACCGGGCTTTGGGCAGACATGGGGCACATTGCGAATCGTCTGCCGCGTACGATTGGCCAAATGTTCGACTCAACAGCGCCAGTAGCTGGCACTCCGAGTTTTGATCCAGTTACCAAGATAGGATGGCGCGGTCCTTATCTGACCCAAGCTACTGGTACCTACCCAGACGTTACCACTTCCGATTGGAACGCAAGAAACTTTAGCGCGACCTATGGAGCAACTGGCGATCCAGCCATGATCGACGCCTGGGGCAATCCAATTGTGCTGCAAGTCGATTTTGACGTAGATGGATCCATAACATCACTGGAATCATTGGATACGCGCCTCGTGTCGGCTGGACCGAATGGTACGATCGACCTCGACTTAACGGACAGACGAACCGAGGCTGAGTACCTAGCCGCCTACCAGAATCAACTAATCGATGACGTCGTCCTTTTCGTGGGGATCACCGAATGAGCAAGAATTACCACCCGAAAAATCTTGGCTTCACGCTCATCGAATTAGTTATGGTGTTAGTTATCCTCGCCATCCTCGCAACTGCCGCCTTGAATGTTGTCGAGTTTCAGGTCGATCAAACTCGCTTTGAATTGACCCAACAGACTGTTGATCGAATTGATAATGCAGTACTTGGACCGGAAAATGCTCGGTCTGCCGACGGTAGTACAGCAGTGAGCGGGTTTGTTGCCGATTGCGGCCGCTTACCCCTTTCGCTTAACGAGCTATATGTTCACCCCACTACGCTTAACACGCCGTCGCTTCTACCAGATTTCGGATTTGTTTCCCCAGCCGGCGATGTCCAAGTAACAGCAACTGGTGGTTGGAACGGGCCGTACTTGAAATTAGCAGTTGGCGGTACATCCCTTCCCGATGGATGGGCGGCCGAGTTCGAATCCTATAAAAGCGACGGGACGCTTTCCCTTGAAAACGAACCCATCGCAATTCTTCAATCGCTTGGACGCAACCAGGAAATTGGGGGAGATGATTATGACACGGATCTGTCCCTGGTTTTCGAATCCGACGCTGCAATTCCTGGGCTCACCGCGCAAGCGGAGAATCGATGGCAGAAATCCATCTCCGCATATGTGTACTTCAATGATCCGACTACAAATCCCGACACCAGCAATGGTGCGACGATCGTCGTTCGAGTATACGGTCCGGTAGCCGATGCAGTAACGGGTACTGTGTCCATTGGAACAATTGTGCAGGAACAACTTGTCCCTGATTACACTATGGAGAGCCCCGTCAGTATTCCGTTGATAGACTTGGCAATCGGACCTCGTATCGTCCGGGTTTATCAGCTAGACACGATGACAGCCCCAACGCCTGACGAAGAGCTTTCCGGTCACGCAGACCTGAAAGCAGTATCCGTTCCGACTCGGCTTGTCGTAAGCCGCGAAACTACGTCGGTTCAACTAATCTTAAAGTTAAAATAGACTCGAGTATCAAATTTGTTTTCCTTAGGCGGACAGAATTCGACATTTCTGATCATCACCAATCGACAAGTGATGCGTGCGGATGTGCGCGGTGATCAAGTGGTTCAATTGACCGAGGAAGCGCGTCCGACTGGAACGACTCTTCCTATCGCTGTTGAACTAGCTTGTGGGCTTACGGGAAAGAAGCCTGCAGCCAAGACTTACGTAATCGCTGATGACTTCTGGACTGGCGTAATCGATCTTGACGAACGTTCCATATTCGGGCTCGAAGGTGGCGAACTCGAACAGATGCTGCGGTTCGAAACGGAAGCTCTCTCGGATCTCGACCCGATGAACAGCCGTCTCGGCTTCGTCGAGCTTGCATCGGTGCCTCCGGACACACGTCGTTTCTGGGGCGCGGCTGTTCCTAGCGAAGTTTTGTCAGGCGTTGCGAAAGCCGTAAGAGTGCGCGGCGGCAATCTAGAATTGCTGGCCAATCCGATTGGCATGAGCTCACCAGATCGCTCGGGAGTTCCTTGGGTCGAGTTCACACCCGATTTGGCTGGGGCATTTGCAGCACCGGCCGAATCCGGAGGATTTCCGCGAGCTTACGTGACCCAACGTTCCTCAACTAGCGATCGCTGGTACGACGCTTTAGGCACTTTGTTCGGCGGTGAATTACCTCCAATTGGCTGGCAATCGACGCCCGCAGATCGACCACCTCAATACACTGGCTCGTTGCAATCGCTCAGTGATGAGCAAGTATTGCAGCAGTGGGTGCAAGGAATTGTAAGGCGAGCAACCAACCCAACAGGATTTCCGCACGTACCCGCGCCTCAAATCCCTACGTCCAACAAAACGTTTTTCAGCATCGGAGTCGCGGCCACATTGCTGATGGCGTTGCTTTGCGGTGCTATCGCCTGGACGACATGGTCACGCACGCAGGATATGGAAAAACAAATTGCTCAACTGAAAGAACCGCAGGCAGAAAAAAAGCGATTGGACGAAGAGATTAAGGGACTCGAAGAGACTTTGGAAAAGCTACGAGGTCAAGCCGGTAACGCAAGGGCGAAGCAAGACAACCTAAGGCTGCTAATGGACCAAAGTGATCGCTTTTCCGTTTTACTAAAGTCTCTTGCGGACGAAGCAGGATCCAATTTGGTCGTCGATGCCATCACGCCAGAGTCGAAAGGAATTACGCTTACAGGTCGCGCAATTCGCAGTGATGCAGTCACGCAGTTGGTTCAGCGATTGGAATCCACAGCAGCGCGAGTTGGCTGGTACATTCGCCCGCCTTCGGTGACGGGCTCCAACCGCACGGTTGGTGGCGGTCCATGGCGATTCACGATGGAACTGATTGATCGTCGTCCCACGCCTCCACCTGCAGATTCGCAGCCTGAGACTGCTGTGACTGCGTTGGTTCAACCGGCAAACGCAAACGCATTTGAACAAGGCAATAATTGATGGCCTTTCAAGCTACTTCGGGCAGTCAGCGCGAAAAATGGGTGGCGGCATTCATTCCTGGAATGGCCATTTTGCTGATCACCTTTATGTATGTAACGTTTTTTGGATTTCCTGCAGAGCGAGACGCCAAGCGAAAACTGACTGCTGCATCGAGCGGTGCTCTTGGTGTCAACGAGTTGGCAGAGTTGGAGTTTCAAGCAACAACTCTCCGTAACGAGCGAACTGAGCTACAAGAAACGATTCGGCTGGTCAATGAAGAAGTGAAGGTCAAGTCCGCAGCATTCCAAGAGCTGACTCCTACAGGCAGACACAATGCATTGACAGCCCTCTGTAGGGAGCACGGAGTAGCGATTCTAAAGGATGAACCAGTAGCGAAATTGAGACTTCCCGATCTTCGGCAAAAGTCAGTAGAAACACTGCAATCATTAGTCTCAAAAAACGCCACGGGTTTTCGAGAATTGACGGTTGCAGCGGACTACTCCACGATTGTAGATCTGCTTAAAGAGATTCCCCAAGTCCCCGGTGTCATTCCTGTCAGCGTCAAACTTGAGAAAGCAAACGTGAACAAGGTTTGGATTGGTTCTGCAAGCACGGAAGTATCCTGGACGATCGGACTCCTGATGTAGCTCTGCTGATACTGCGAGACGTGCCCCTAGCCAGCGATGCTCCGACACATGATAAATGAAACTGACAATCGACGATCGGAAGAGCTGCTGAGGCGACTGCTGAATGAAGCAATCGCTAGGAAAGCTTCGGACCTGCATATGTCCGCTGAGCATCCGCCCTACTTTCGGCAGCAAGGGCGATTGGCACCTGCAGAGGATTGGCCCATTCAAGATGCGGCGACGCTCTTGAGTGTCGCAAAGGCGTTAGCCAGAAGAACACACGCAAAGATCCCTCCGGAAGTAGGTTCGCTCGACGGAGCCCTTTCAGCGCAAGACGGTACTCGCTTTCGATTCAACATCTATCGTAGGTCCGGTGGTTACAGCATTGCCCTACGTCGCCTGGAAGAACGCATCCGTTCCTTGCCAGAGTTGGGCCTTCCGTCCGATTTATACCAGCTTGGTAACTACAGTCATGGACTTGTCTTAGTGGCCGGCCCAACGGGCAGCGGTAAAAGCACGACCTTGGCCACGCTGATTGATCGCATCAATCAAACTCGCAGCGGACATATCATCACCATTGAAGATCCGATCGAGTACCTACATACCAGCCAACAGTCGCTGGTTGACCAACGTGAAGTGGGACAAGATACGCGAGATTTCAATGAAGCATTAGTCGCCGCCATGCGTCAAGATCCGGACGTTATTCTGGTTGGGGAAATTCGCGATTTGAAAACGATTCGTACCGCCATAACCGCGGCAGAGACTGGCCACCTCGTCTTTGCCACGGTGCACGCAGGAGACTGTGTTGGTTCGATTGATCGTGTTGTTTCCGTCTTTCAACCGGAGGAGCAAACGGCAATTCGGCGGCAGTTGTCGATGGTGTTGCGAGCGGTTGTAGCCCAGAAGCTAATCATGGGAGACGGTCCTCAAATCAGAAAGGCATTGCTGGCCGAGGATGGTGATCCATTAGCGGCTAAATCTAAATATGTTCTTGTAAGCGAAGTGATGAAAGTGACCAACCCAGTCGCCAACCTAATCTCACAGAGCAAGGACTCGCACATCTACTCAATTATTGAAACAGGACGCGGCGATGGAATGTATACCGCCGACGAATGTCTGGCACAGCTACTGCGGACTGGACAGATTAGTGAGCGGACGGCGAAAGGCCTAGCGCGTAATCCACAGCTTGTGACAAGTCGCGCCAGTAGGTTGCGACCAGCTAGAATGCAGCTCGATAGTTTGACGGAGACATCGCTATGAATACAGCATCCGAAGAGATGCCGCCTGCAGCACCGATCGACATGTCCGCTGTGCGGATCGATCCGAGCTGGGCGCTGCGAATTCCAGTTTCACTAGCAAGACGCAAGAAAGTACTTCCATGCTGTCGCATGGGAGACCGAGTTTTGGTCGCTTGCATCGATCAGAACGACGTCGCAACACTAGATACCGTAGAACGTCATCTGGATCATCCTATTGAACCCGTGCTGGCGGAAGAATCCTCACTTGAGTCTGCCGTACGAGACACCTTTGGCGGAGCAGTGACTCGCACCGGTACCGTTCGAGTGGCCACAGGTCGTGGGAACGAGGATGATGATGCGGTTCAGATCTGCGAAGAAATCTTGCAGGCCGCCGCATTACGAGAAGCGTCTGATATCCACATCGATCCGTTGACGCAACGCGTACGTGTACGTCTTCGTGTCGATGGCCAACTTGAAGATTATCGCTTCTTTTCCAGTGAGCTGCATCCGCTGATCAGTTCACGTGTGAAGGTCTTAGCCGATATGGATATCTCGGAACGCCGGTCGCCACAGGATGGGAGGTTTTCTTGGACTTCATCGCGTGGGGAATCGATTGATGTCCGCGTTGCTACACTCCCGACCAGTTTCGGCGAATCATTAACGCTCCGGCTCCTTGCGAGCAACATGGAGAATCTCACTCTTGCACGATTGGGAATGGATTCGGACGATCTTGAAAGATTTTCAACGGGCATCAATCGCCCCTATGGAATGGTCTTGCTGACTGGGCCCACTGGAAGCGGAAAGAGTACAACACTTTATGCAGCTCTGCGACAGTTGGTCTCCACACGGGCCTTGCATGTCGTGACGGTGGAGGACCCTGTCGAATACGAAATGGAGGGAATCACACAGGTAGCTGTTGATTCGGCCGACAAAGTTAGCTTCAGCAAAGCGTTGCGCTCGATTCTACGTAACGATCCTGACGTGATCATGATTGGGGAAATTCGCGATGCAGAAACGGCGAATGTTGCAATAAAGGCCGCTCTGACCGGGCACCTTGTCTTCAGCACGCTCCACACGAACACTGCTGCTGGTGCAGTAACACGTTTAATTGACATGGGTGTTCAACCCTTCTTGGTCGCTGCAACACTTCGGCTAGCGGTTGCTCAACGCCTAGTGCGCAGGCTTTGTCAGCATTGCAGCACGCAAACCTCTCTTTCTGCTTCTGAAGCAGCAGCTCTGGGGAACCCTAGTATTCAGGACTTAACCGCCTGGGAATCCGAAGGCTGCATCTACTGCGCTGGCAGAGGAAAGGTTGGCCGTACGGGACTTTTCGAGATGTTGCCAGTCGGTGAAGCAATGGCTCAGTTGATCTCTAGTGGGGCAGACGAAGTTCTACTTCATGAACTTGCCAGAAAAGAAGGATGTCGCACTCTTTCAGAAGATGCGCTTCGCAAGATTGAGCAGGGCATTGTCATGGCACCAGACGCGCGAAGCGCCGTTGCCGTATGGTAAATCGAGTCTTGCCGAGCAGAATAATTATTCAAGATGCCTAGTTTTTCTTTTGTAGCCCGCGACGAAGCTGGCCAGACACGCACCGGTGCAATTGATGCTGCGACCGCAGCCACGGTTGCAACCCAGTTGCGCACGCGTGGCTGGGTTGTGATCAAGCTAGAGGAACAACTGGCAGGGGCTAATACAGGCAATAAAAGCCAAGAGTTGTTTCGGAATCTCTTGGGCCCTCGAAGCGTGCAAGTCGAATTGTCACTGCGACAAATGGCTGTGATGCTGCGAGGAGGTATCAGCTTGCTTTCGGCCATGGAGACGCTTTCTACTCAATCTGATAAGAAGTCGATTCGTCGGGCCTATTCGAACATGATCGAAACCGTTCAGACCGGGCGCCCTTTCTCAGAAGCTATCGAGTTTCAACCTGGATTTCCTAAATTCCTGGCCCAACTTGTGCGTGTCGGGGAACAGACAGGTATTCAGGAAACCGTGCTTGTTCGTGCCGCAGATATGATGCGGACGCGCCGTGAAACGGTTCGAGACATTATCTCAGCCTTGCTGTACCCGCTACTCGTGTTGTTAGCAGCAGTCGGCGCAACAGGATTCATCGTCACTTATTTGCTGCCGAAACTCACGGACTTGCTCGAATCGCTGGGCAGGCCGTTACCGCCCATTACACAATCGCTCATCGTAGTCTCGAATTTCGTTACGGCGTACAGCTCCTACATTGTGTTAGCAATGTTTCTATCGGTCGTTGTTTTCATTATCGCATGGCTATCACCGGCTGGACGGATCCGAATCGAGCAACTGTCTTTCCGAATCCCCGTCGTTGGGAAGCTGTTCCGAATCAGCGGGACTTTAACTTTTTCCCAGACGCTAGGAGTGCTAATTTCTAGTGGCGTTTCAGTACTGGAATCCTTGATTACTGTTCAGGAAATGCACGCAAGTAAGTATTTAGCGTCCATCGTGCAGAAATCCCGAGACTCGATCATTCGCGGCCAGAATCTAGCGGACACGCTGAGGGATCGTGGTGCCTACATGCCATTGCTGGGAACGATGACGGCAGTGGGTGAAGAAAGTGGTAACCTGGATGATGTTCTGGAACAGGTTTCGGAATTCTATAGAGCCCAACTCTCCGCAACGATCAAAACTCTCAGTGCCTTGGTAACCCCAGTCATTATCCTAGTCGTTGGATCAATCGTTGGTTACGTCTACATTGCCTTCTTCGTGGGTATGTTCTCCGTCGCGGGATAATCCTTTTCCCTTAGATTATGCATTCCCAAAACTCGACATGGCACTCGAAGCAATCGAAATGAGATTCACTCCGGGTTCGTGTCGATAGCCCCAAGTCATTGCAATCCCAAAGCAAGTCTCTGCATCAATAGGAAAAGATCGCATGCCAAAACGCGAGGCGAACCCAACACGAAGTTGGCAATTGCGTTGGATCTGGCAGGTGGCATTATTGCTCGTGCTGGGCGAAGTTGCTTATGTCAATGCTTTGGATGGTCAATTCACTTTTGACGACCAGAGCAACATCATTGAACGGCCTGAAATCCGTCAATTTTGGCCGCCCGCTTGGTTTCATCTCAACCGCTGGTTTGGGGTGTTCACGCTGGTATTGAACTATGCCTGGGGTGGTTTCGATCCCTGGGGCTACCATCTTGTGAACGTCTGCGTTCACTTGGCTGCAGGGCTAACCTTGTTTGCCCTTGTGTCACGCACGCTGAAGTTGCCACGCTTTCGAGATCGGTTTTCGGAATCCGGAGATTGGTTGGCGTTTGCTGTCGCTGCAATCTGGATAGTTCATCCGCTGAATACTCAATCGGTCACTTACGTCATCCAGCGTTTCGAGTCGATGATGGGCCTGTGCTTTTTATTGTGCATGTACTGCGTCCTGCGTTTTGCAACCAGCGTGCGCTGGAAGTTCGGCTGGGGCTTAGGCGCCATCCTATCTTTTTTCATCGGCATGGGATGCAAGGAAGTGATGGCGATGGCGGCTTTAGTGATTCCAGTCTTTTGGTGGATTTTCCTTCGTGATGCCAATGATTCCCAATCGTCGACCGAATCGAAAACAGTGTCACGCAAAGGGGCGCGCCGTGACAAGAAAAAGAGCAACGCAGAGTCACCGAAGACGCATCCAATCCGGCTACTGATCAACAAATGGTGGATTGTTGTCGGCTTTGCTTTGCCCTTTTGCTGGTTCCTACCACGTCTCTACAGAGGTTTCACGTCTCCGGCGGGGCAATCGAAGACAGGCTTCGCGTACGAAGGTATTACTTCTTGGGACTACGCGATGACCCAATTCGGTGTCATCACGCACTATCTCCGATTGTCTTTTTGGCCAAGCGAATTGTGCATTGATTACGACTGGCAACCGGCTCAGACAGCTGGCGAAATTGTTCCACCGATGCTGCTTGTCGTCACGCTCTTGTTAGCCTCTTTTCTGGCCCTGCGATACCGTCCCCCGATCGGTTTCGTCGGTTTATCTTTCTTTCTCATCCTGGCTCCAACATCGAGCATAATGCCGATCGCAGACCTTGCCTTTGAGCATCGCATGTACTTGCCATTGACCTGTGTGGTTACCTTAACTGTGTTTGGCTGTTATGAGCTTGGGCAACGCTTGGCTGCATTCACTGGAAAATCCAAAATCTCTCAAGCAATTTGTCTAAGCGCACTCGCCTGCGCGATCGCTGGCTTGACAGGCCGCACGATAGCTAGGAACGAGGACTATGTGAATCCCGTCGGTTTATGGGAATCGGCAGCCAGAATCGCGCCGAAAAACGGACGTGCCCACGCGAATCTTGGCGACGCATTTTTGCATCAAAAGCGACATTCAGAGGCACAGACCGCTTATGAGAAGGCAGTCAGGTTAGGCAAAGGCAGTAGTGAAGTCGCTCAAGGGCTAATCCAATCCCTGATGGCTCAAGGAAACGAAATCGAAGCAAGAAACTACCTAGACCGGATGCTAGTTGAGGATCCCAATTTCGTCCCGGGGCACCACCTTTACGGTGACCTACTTTTGCAACAAGGCGACGAGCAAGCGGCTCTGGAACAGTTTGAGACGGCCGTTCAAATCAATCCCCAAAACACACTATCGCATTTCCTACTGGCGAATTGCTTGTTGCGGATGGGCGATGAAAGCCGAGCGCTTGCCGCATACGAAACATCGCTACAACTACATCCTAGATTTTCTAAATCGCGTATCAATGCGGCTTGGCTGCTAGCCGCTAGTAGTGACCCTGGCATACGCGACGGGCAAAAAGCTCTAGCACACGTTGAAGAATTGGAGAACCAACTGTCGGGGCCGGCACCCGTTTTCGTCCTGGATTTAAAGGCGGCCGCATTGGCTTCTGCGGGCAGTTTTGACGAGGCCACCAAAGTTGCTCAGCGTGCCGCCCAGCAAGCATCCAGCCTGAAGATGAGGGAATTAGCCAGGGAAATCCGGAAACGCGAGGCAATGTACGCCAGAGGCGAAGTGTACGTTAGGGAGAAAAGCGACGGACCTGAGTCAGCCGATGGACCTGAAGCAGCCGATGGACCCTAGTCAACCGATGCACCCAACACGAGAAGCTGATCTGCCGATGCGCTCGCGCGGCTACGGAACAGGAACCTGGCGCAAGACAAGGGCTTCGGGAAAGGATATTCTAGTCAACCGATCCAGCAGACCGACCTGTATAACGTGATCCGCGACTCGATGCGTAATTGCGCGCTCGAATCCTTTCGCGCTTGAACAATAAAAAACGCTCGGAATTTCCGAGCGTTTTTTGAAATCAACCTGTGTGTTATCTAAGACGTCATGCATCTAGATACCATTCATGGTCAGCAAGTCTTGGAGCGTCAATGTTGCATCATCGAAAGCGAAGGACTCAAAGTTGCTGACGATCTTCGTGCCGCTGTCATTCGGTCCGTTATCGACAAGCTTGTACTGCCCTTCGCTCACTTGGGTAACCTCGTAGTCGGCGAAGCTTCCGACTACGATCAGTTGATCTGAGCCATCGCCGCCGTCGAGCACGTCATAGCCATCGAAAGTCACGAACTCCTCGCTGCGTGAGGTTCCCGTGATGCTGTCATCACCCTCGCTACCCCAAACTTGAGCACTCGTGGTGGCATAACCGGGACCAAAGTCAACGATTTCCTCTCGTTCATACGCATCCGAAGTCACTGCTTGAGAGACCGCATTGATTTCGATTCGTGTCAAGAAGAAGTCGCTGCTATCGGACGTGACACCGTTCTGTCCGCCAGAGTAATCTGTTGGTGTGAACGCGAGCTTGTCAGCTGTTACGCCATCGGGCAACTCGATGTTCACAGTTCCCGTGTTGCCTGAACTATCGGCGATGAAGGTTCCGCTCGCAACAACAACGCCGTCTTTGAAGGCTTCCCACTTGGCTTGTTCATGCCCGACTCCTCCGTTGTTCGTCCCTTCATTGTGGAAGAGATTGGTAAAGTCGAATTCCCCGCCAGTCACGATCTTATTGTCAAACTCGATGACTACTTGTTCTGCGACCCCATTGTTGGCATTCATTCCAATCTGGTTTGCAACTCCAGCTTCCGGTGTGCCTTCGACTCCGATCTTGCCATCCGACTGGACTAGCAGCTCGGCTGGCTCGACAACATTGCCATCTGAGTCAACGCGTTGGGCGAACATTCGAACGCCCTCAGTTGAGTTCAGGTTGCTGCTGTCGATCACAATCTGCTCGCTTGACATCGCCGGACCGTCTACAGAGACCAATTCGACGTTATCCAAGGAAACTCCGAAATTGTTGCTCTCGCCGGTGCCTTCAAACGTTAGCGTATTGCTTCCGTCTCCGGTTCCGCCAGTCACAGCAAATTCGAAGCGATCCATGGACTCATCTTGCCCATCAATTTCAGCGATCACTTCACCATTCCAAATGACGCGGAGACCGTCTGTTGAGTCGTGAGATGAGTCTGCAAGATCAAAGGAGAGCTGGTAAGCTTCACCGTCAACCACGCCTGGCACCTGCTGAGACATCTTGAGGTTTCCTGGGCTGCCTCCCATGTCCATCCAGTAGTCACCATCAGAGGCCTCGACACCGCCGCGTGGACGATGGGATTCGAAATCGTCGCCGTCATTTTCGTAGATCCTTACATTGCGGAAGAAGCTGTTGCCATCGTTTGCAGTGGAATCGTCATCATTGATGAAAGTCATGCGGTCAAAATCGCCAGTCATGTATTGACCGATTGGGATCCGAATCTTCTGGTACTGCCCATTACCTTCGTAGATTTCGTAGGCGTTGCCTGCAGTGTCGTCGTGAGCCTGGCCGCCGAAGATCTTGAAGAAGTTCTCAGCGTTGCTGTCGACTCCGTTGCGCCAAGTGGAATCGGTGTCAAAACCAATGGAAACGAATTCAGGAGTCTCCGTGCTCCTGTACTCGAATTCAATCCAAGTGTCCGCGGTGATCTCGTATTCACCTGGCACAGACTTCCAGCCGTTTCCAGGTAGACTCAGTGTGTTTCCGTCTTCTTGAACTTCAAACTCACCGGCTCGATCCTGAGAGTATCCACCGTGGGTGATAACTTCCGAATTGAAGTCGACTTGTCGGACAGCGTCGTTAGTCCAGCCTTGAATGGATTTCGCGTTCCAGCCCCAGCCTTGGTCTTCCATTCCTAGCAAGTTTTCAAACGACGCGTTAACGAGCAAGTTTTCGTTCTCAACCAGACGAATGTTATCGAGGGCCAAGCCGTAGCCATTGGAGTCCCCAGTGCCACCAAGCGTCAGGGTATTTGTTCCATCGGCATCGCCGGCTCGGACAGTGACCGAGATTGGACCACCTTCTCCACCGATCGTGCCTACTTTCTCACCATTCCAGAATACGTCCAAGCCATTCGTTTCTGCTTCGCGACCAGGTGTTGCAATCGTATCTAATGAGAGCGTGTATACCTTGCCAGCGTCCAAGCCAAGGACCTGTTGTGAAATCTGAATATTACCTGGAGAAGCGTCCAGATCTAGCCAGTTGTCTCCGTCGGTCGCTTCGACGCCGCGATGGCCATCGTCCACTACTTCCATCTGCTGGCCAGATTCTAGAGTCCATCCTGCAAGCTCTTGGAAGACTGCCCAGCCGCCGTCTGCAATCTCGGTATCGCCAGTGTTCTCGAAACTGCCGTTGACGATGAAGTTATGCTGTGCCTCAACCGAGGTCGTCGCGCTTTCACCATCGTGAACCAAAGTCACAGAGAGCTCTTCACCCTCCATATTTGCCGGAACGGTTATCCTCAGTTTCTCAAGATCTTTCGTGTCGACAGTCCATGTGCCGTCGGGATTCTGCGTCCCCGAAGATAGCATTACTCCCTCTGGGACACCTGAAATAGTTGCTTCAGGTGATGGAGTAACCTCATTGAAAGATGCCATTCCATAGATCGTGCTCATGCCGTTGTCGGAAACGCTTTCTACAAAGGTCTCATGTGCCGTATCATCATTCAGTTGGGAGATTGTAGTACCCGAAGAAGAATACAGCTCGTTATCCCCAGTAGAAGCAATTCCATAAGTACCGCTACTGATGTTACCAACTAGATCGGTGCCCACTGCCATGCCATTTTGCATGTCGATGGAAATCAACTTTCCAGACTGAGTCGACATCAACAATTCGCCTTCGTGGAATGCGAGGTCGCCAGAGGATTGTTCACCAATATTCCCCGCAGGTGCAGCCTGACCAGTTGCGACATCGATCGAGAATAGATTGGTCGAGTTGTAGGCACCGCCGTAGAGCTGTCCATCCGGTGTAAAGGTTAGTGAGTTCATTCCAAACCCGCCCAGTGCTCCAATCTCTGTGACTTCAGCAGTCTCAGGATTGATGCTATACAGCGTATCGAATGTGACGCCGTAGAGATCGCCGTTTGGTGAGACGGCCACATCGGTCATGACGGACCCCATCGTTCCAATCTGAGTTAGCTCAAGCGTCTCGGAATTGAAGATTGCAAGCTTGCCTTGCGAGTCGTGGATGAAGATTCCATCACGATACTCTTCGTTGGCAACCGAGACCTCAAGGTCGAAATCTAGTTGCAAAGTGTTCGGTTCGTCAGCTGGCTCAGCTGAAAGCTCAAGCATCGCCATGTCTGTGGAGACAAGTTTGACCGAGACATCGTCGATGTAGCCTCCGCGCGAATCTTCTGTACCGCTAGCGCGGAACTCAATTCGGCTTTCGTTGCCCTCTGCTTCAAGACTGTAGCTGAATCGTTGCCAATCGGTGTTCGAATTGCCAGTGCCGTCCGCCGAAATAGTGTCGATTTTCTCGCCATTCCAGTAGACTTCGATGACGTTTGATTCCTCTGCAACGCGTGGACGCGGCGAATAATCAAATTCGAACTGATAGACGTTTCCAGCTTCCGTTGGAATATCTTGATACATGCCACTGTTGTTGTGACTGTCGAGCTCGACGTGAGCGAAGCCATCCGAGGCTTTTCCAGCAACTCGCTCTTGGATCTCGATCCCACTTCCGTCGGTCTTCTGCCAGCCTTCGACCTCATCGAAGACTCCCCACCCCTTTTCTACCCC
>JBCCEO010000017.1:0-24374 GCA_039030255.1 Planctomycetota bacterium
AATTGGGACATCTAAAAATTCTCGCTTCCCGATATCTCCTCATAAGCACAAATAGGGCTATCGGGGTGTAAAGAAAGCAAGTCATGACCGATAAGGCCGCTTGGCCCATCGCCTCCCCCAAAGAAGGCGGTGCGGAGGTTTGTGAGAGACACGGACCGCATTTTTTGCATTTTCCTTGCCGTCGTCGCATTGATTTTGATCCCTTGAGTAGTGGGATCGATCGCGACGAAGAGTCCTCAGTCCATAAAAAAACCGCCGCTTTCCCTGGAAAACGGCGGTTTATCGAACTATTCCCTTAGCGATCGATCGCCGGATTTTTGTTACTTACACGCCGATCCGGTTTCTCGATCTCCGATCGATTAGCGGTCGAAGGTCTCAAGGGAGTGGCCAGGAACGGGATCGAACCGTTGACACACGGATTTTCAATCCGTTGCTCTACCAACTGAGCTACCTGGCCAGAGACCGTTCCCGAAAGAAAAGCCTCAGATGAGGGAAAATAGTATTTCTATCCAAGCGAAGTGTCAACGGGCTCAAAGGCAACTGAAGAAGCCCCGGCGAGGATTTCATACAAGATTGCTGGCATAATTGACGCAAGCTGCTTGACCAGAAGGTTGGGAATCCGTCCTGCCAACGCGGAGGCCGCTCTAATGCACGATGAAATTGGCCCCAAAGAAACTCGATCCTTGCTTGGCCCCATATTTTTTTGCAACGAAAGGCCTTCGAGATGGCAGAAAAAGCGGGCTGTCACAATTATTATTTTGACATGATAATCTTGGGATAGATGTCAATCTGGACCGATTACGTGGTAGACTGAGAATCTGATCTCATCGCTCGTCCGGCCTCGTCTTTTCTCAATTCTGGAGTGGGCAGAAATGCTGTTCAATGCGAATCGTCGTCTGCTGCTGGTTCTATCGACGAGCCTTAGTTGCTCGCTACTCTTCATCCAATCTGCTGCCGGACAGTATACCCCTGAGCACCCAAAAGTTCAGGAAATGGTTAACAAGGGCTTGAAGTTCTTGGAGAGGGCAGGGCCTTCGATCAACCCGGAATACCGAGACGGCGGCCCTATGCTGGTAGGCTACACGGCATACAAAGTAACGGGCGATCCCGATCATCCGCTGGTCAAGCAAGGACTAGAAATCGCAGTAAAAATGTGCGCCAACATAAGTAACGCACACTCCGAGAAGATTGTTTACGAAGCTTCTGTCGCAGCTGTATTCTTGTGCACCGTGGATGCAGCCAAATACGATCGTGAAATCCGCGAAGTCCTGTACTGGTTCGGTAATATCCAAAAGCAAAACGGCGGCTTCGGCTATTTAAACCGGAATACGGGTGACACCTCGCAGGTTCAGTATGTAATGCTTGCTCTGTGGACAATGAAAGAAGTAGGAATCGACATTCCGCCGCAGATTGCGGAAGGCACAATTAGGTATCTGAAAGCCACTATCGATCCCTCTGGCGGCTGGGGTTACCAAGGTAAAGTGAGTTTAGGTGCGCCTGTAAAGCAGGACAAAGTCACTAAGTCCCTGGCTACCGCCGGCTTGGGAGCAATTATTATCGCCGGAGATGTTTTAGGCTTTTATGGTGAGCGAGATCGCAACAAGAAGAACAAGGAAGACGGCATCCCAGAAGTTTTCGAACGCGTCGACCTAGAACGGCGAAAACGGCTAAACGCGCGTGTGATCACTATGACTCGGGCGGACACCGATCGAGAGATTACCGCAGGAGTTCGCTACCAGGCAAACTCCAAGCCGAACCGAAGCCTTTGGTGGTACTACTGGCTCTACTCCGAAGAACGCTACGAGAGCTTTGTTGAGATCGTAGAAAATAGGCAGCAGAAGAGCCCTCCTTGGTACAACCAAGGTGTAACGCAGTTAATGCAAATCCAAGGTCCGGACGGAGAATGGGGAGGACAAAACTCCAATCCAGATTACACCAGTGCTCAGATCTCCACTGCCTTTTCCATCCTCTTCCTGATTCGCAGTACGCAAAAGGCAATCGGGAAGCTCAATGAGGCCTTTGCGGCGGGCGGTATGGGCCTGCCCACGGATGTTTCGACGGTCCGCATGATCGGGACCAAAATTGTCAGCGACCAAGAAGCGTCGGTCGAAGGATTAATATCGATGCTAGAAGACGATGAAGCTGCCGGAGTTGAAGTCGGCCTTATTCCGAAACATCTCAAACTGAACAAAGACCCTAAGAAACGCAAGGAGCAGGTCACTCGATTATCCCGCCTGCTAATGGGACCTGAGTACAATGCACGTCGAGTAGCCGCGAAGTTGCTGGGGCGCTCTGAGCAAATCGATGTGGTTCCGGATCTAATCTTCGCGCTAACGGACAAAGATCCGCTTGTGCCAATGATCGCCGAAGAAAGCCTTCGACTGCTCAGCCGGAAACTCACCTCGGGTGAACTTGGGCGCAAACCCACGAACAATGAGCGAGAAAAGGCTGTCGAATTCTGGAAAGAATGGTACCTCGACTTGAAGCCAGATTACATTTTCATCAATCAGTAGCCCAAAAGATTCAGACTTTACGATGAGTTCCGCAGAATCCACTCCGATCGCTCATGCAGAAGGCGCCACCAAGCTCCGCACTCACAAAGTGGATGTGGTTGCTAGTGGGCTGATGGCCGGATTGATCGTCATTGGCTTGCTCGTTTTCTTGATGTTTATCATCTGGCTAACTCAAACTTTTACCTGGGATGCAGGAACCATTGTCATCACCGAGAATCCTGCGGGACGCGGCGATCGTCCTGAAGGTTTTGAAAGGGACATTGAGCCGCCAGGGGCCGAAGAAATCGAAGAGCTCACTGAGCCCACGCTGGCGGAAACTCTGGAAGCCGTAACGGAAGCCGCGACAACGGTGGCGGCGTCATTAGACTCGGTCAACTCCAACTCCACAGCTTCCACCTCTGGGACTGGCCGCGGCGACAATCGGCCGCCAGGTCCTCTTGGCGACGGGGACGATATCATTCCGCGATTCGAACGCTGGGAGCTAAAATTTCAAGCGAAAGGCCTCAATCCGTACGCCTCGCAACTTGACTACTACAAGATCGAATTGGCTTGCATTGGAGGCAACATCTCAACAGTGGACTACGCGTCCAATCCGCTTGCGTCGGGTGGTCGCAAGTTGACCGGTTCGCCAGAAGAAGAAAATAAGAAGCAGCGTATTTACTTCATGTGGCGCGAGAAGAATCAGCTGCAACAGTATGACGAACAGCTGTTGAATCGAACGGGCGTCACGACACGAGGCCGGCAGATTCTCAAATTCATCCCCAAGGATTTAGAAAACAAACTTGCCGTTATCGAGCTGGAATACTCTAAGGGCAAAGGGCACGAATCAGTGACGGAAATTGCAAAAACAGTTTTCGAATCACGTGCATCTGGAAGTGGCTACGAATTCGCGGTGATCAGCCAACGATACCGGACGCCGAAAAAATTTGGAAACTAGCATACGATTGCAATTGGCCTGGCTTGCTTTCGAAAATTTATCTAGACGCAAAATTTGTCCATCACAGTCTTTTGCGCTCTGTTCCTAATTCTTTATTCCCAGCTTTTTACAAAGAGACTCATTTCTCTAAGCCCTAGTCTACCTACCGCGAATTACACCAAGGTGAACCGAATTCAACAACCCCCTGCATGCTAGACCGTCATGCGGGAAGTACCGGGCCTTTAACTCGTTCAATCCGCACGCAAGATTTCAAATCAATCAACCGAGGAGAATACCATGCGATTTCGCCAACAAGCTTTAGTGGCTACTCCGTCGACCAATGATTCCCCAAACAACCTTCGCACGCAACCGGTTGATTATGTAGCAAGCTTCTTGCTGGCGGGCCTGATTGTATTTGGGCTGCTCGTCATGCTGCTACTCGCGATTTTTCTTATGCCAGGCCACAAAAGCAAAGGCCCTTCTTTGATTCCCACTCCAGTGTCTTCGGGCACCCAGAACCCGCATGGTTACGAAAGAGACATCACCCCGCCGGGAGTCGAAGATTGCACCGAGCTACTCGATCCCACCCTTGCTGAAACAATCGAAGCAGTCACGCTGGCCGCTTCCACGGTTGCTGCGTCTCCAGTGGCCACCCAGAGTAGCGATCGTAGCAGCGCCATTGGCGACGGCGCCGGAGACGACCGCGAATTTGGGGACGGAGGCGGCGATGGCATCCCTGAATTCCAGCGTTGGGAATTGAAATTTAAAACGGCAGGATTGCCGGAATATCGCAAGCAACTTGACGCTTTCGACATTGAGCTCGCCTGTGTGGGCGGAAGTATTGCGACCGTCGATTATGCCTATGCCTTTGCAGACAAGCCCAAGACGCGTTCCGCCTCCCCAAGCCAAGAGAATAAGCAGCAGAGAATTTACTTCGTTTGGCGCGAGGGCAATGCAATTCAAGCCTTTGACGAAAAGCTGCTGATCGAGGCTGGCGTCAAAACCAAGCGCCGTCAAATCTTGAAATTCATCCCCAAGACTCTCGAAAAGAGACTTCTTGAATTGGAGCTGCAATACGCACAGGAGCATGATCGAGAATTGGACGAAATCCTCAAGACCGTTTTCGAATCGCGTGCAAAATCCGATGGTGAGTACGAATTCAAAGTGATTTTGCAGAAGTACTCCATCCGATCATGACTGCCAGTTGACAGGAATATTTGCCAGCTGCCCGTTGTAACTGCCTTAATGGCGACAAATGGCCTTCCACGTTGCTCGAACAGCAGCGAAGCTTTGGCCGGAACGATCCAACTTGGTATGCTCGATATTCAGCCCATTTTTGCAAAATGCGGCCATGGGAGCCTTGGTTCTAGTCCACTTCTCAAATTCTCAGGTTATCATCAAAGGGTGGGGGTTCGAGGCACTCTGGCGGTAGAATCCTGCCGCAGCCGGACATGTAACATGTCAACGACTTTTCCCAGTCCCCGAGATTGACCCGTCATACGTTTATTCGCCGAGAGCCAAACTCATTCAGGCGGCTCGACGTCTACATTTCGACCATCTTGATAGATTCAGAACCTAAGGATTTCGCCTAAATGCCACAGAATATCTACGATTGGATTGGCTTGGCTGACTACTGCGCCCTTGCAACTGTTGCGCTCTTTGGTGCGTTTTGCTGTGTGTTGGTCTGGAGCCGGGTTGGACAAAAGTGGTTCAAAACGGAAGACGAACAAAACGCATTCTTGGATACCATCGAAGCCGACCTAGCCGCTGGTAATTTTGAAAATGTACAAGCGGCCTGCGAGGGAGATCCACGTGCGGTGCCAATGCTCGTCAGCTTGGGAGTCATGAATCGCAACTTGGGCTACGCGAAGGTCAAGCAGTTGATGATGGAGCGTTTTCAGCGTGACGTTCTCGGCGATTTGGAAAAGAACATCTCCTGGGTAACGACGGTCATCAAGACAGCTCCTATGCTGGGACTGTTTGGAACGGTCACCGGTATGATCGGGGCCTTTGCCACCTTGGCTTCCGCACAAAGCGTTGAACCGACTGCCTTGGCTCAGGACATTAACGTCGCTCTCTACACTACCGCTATTGGCCTGGCCATTGCCATCCCGCTCGTCATGGCCTTGAACGCAGTCAACAATCGCATTCGCCATATGGAAGAGCTGGTAGGGTCGGGCGTAACACGCTTCCTTGAAGCCTTCCGTATTGGACTCAGCAAGCGAAAGAAGTAAACGACAATTGGTCTAGACCACAGCTCCATACACCCATATTCAACGAGATCACGAAATCATGTCGAGAGTGATTGACGAAGAGATTGAAGTTGATGAGCCATTTCTCAATGCGCGTCCTGCGGACAACGATGACGAAATGGACATCACACCCATGATCGACATCACCTTCTTGCTTCTGATCTTCTTCTTGGTTTCCAGCAAGATGAATGCAGAGCAAGCGGTCGAGTTGCCCAAGGCTCGTCACGGCGGCGTCATCGCAGGAAAGGAAGCGGTCATCATCTTGGTCAGGCGTGGCACTGGTGACGAGGCTGAAGTTCTCAAGGACGATGGCTCTCCGTTCTCTTCAGACATCGAACAGCAAAACGCGGAAATTGCGGAGTACGTTCAAACCGGAATTGATGCCGGTAAGAAACATGTCATTGTGAGAGCTGAAGCCAATGTAAGGCATGGGGAGATAGACCGCGTCAGCGGCGCCATCTCGGAAGCCGAAGCCATGGAAGAAGGCGAAACAATCCATATCGCGGTTCTTGAACAGGGGTAGGTGCGTCCATGGCTATTCAATTCCAATGCCCTAAATGCCAGTCTTCGCGACAAGTATCTGAGCGACTTGTTGGTAAGGAAATCGATTGTCCTAACTGTGGTGCATCGGTGATGGTCACGGCAGCACCCCAGCAGGCGCAGTCAGTGCAAGAAGTGCAGGCGGTCGCCGAAGTGGTGGAAGTCCAAGAAGCCGTTGCTGTGCCCAGTGAAGTAGTGCAGGCCGTTGAGGCAACGCCTCAGGCGCAAGCCGTTGTCGTCGCAGAGCTTTCTCCCGAGGAGAGGCAAGCGCAGGAAGAGCGTGAGTTGGAGGCGTCTTCGGCGTCTTTTTCCAAACCCAAAGCGCCAGCCAGCGACGACATGGACATGACGCCAATGGTCGACGTTACCTTCTTGCTGCTGATCTTCTTCATGATTACCGCCTCGTTTAGTGTTCAAAAGACGCTGGAACGTCCTGTTCAAAAACCGGACGACCCCAGCATCAACACGGTAGAAAAGCCAGAAGACGAAAACCCTGATATCGTGACCGTCCAAGTCGATGAGTTCAATGCTTTCAACGTAATCACCACGGAATGGGATCGCACCGCAGCGAGCAAGCAAAACCTGATCGTTGCCCTGAGCGATGCCAAGGCTGGGACCAGCGGCACTCAGGCGAGTAAATTGGTGGTGCAAGCACACGAAGATTGCATGCATGGGGCCGTTGTGATGGCCTTAGATGCCGGACGTGAAGCTCAGTTCGAAGCTTTCGAAGTGAGCACTGTCGAAGAGTTTGATTGATTCCAGCCGTTTTCACCTCAGCATTAATGAGAAGTTCTGAATGCAAGAACGCGCCAACAAGTTTATTGAGATCCTAGAATCCGAAGACCTTTTGTCTCCGGACATCTTGGATGAACTGCGCAAACAGGTTCGCGAGAGTAAGACGAAGCTCAAACCGGAACTATTGGCAAAACTGCTGGTCGACAACGGTCACTTGACCAAGTTCCAAGCCACCAAGTTAATCGCTGGAATGTCAGATGCCCCTTCTGCGGCGGAAGCACCACCAACGGCAGGAGCTACCGCTCCGGCCAATTCAAACGATGACTTGGGGTTCGCTGACCCCGATTCAGAATTTGTCGAAGTGGCAGAGGAAGTCACTGAAGTGGCAGCAGTCGAAACAGTTCCGGTTGTAGAAAGTGTCGAAGCGGTTGAATCGGTCGAAGTTATTCAAGCCGTTGAATCTGTCCAGGCAGTTGAAACTGTCGCTGCTGTTGAAACAGTGGAAGCGGTCACGGCGGTTGAAGATCAATCCTCACTTGGCAGCTCTTCGGACAGCGTTTTTGATTCCAAGTCTGCACCAACAAAGGTCGTTCGCCCTCAAAGCCCTGACAACCCTTGGGATTCGATGCGAATCCTTGGACGCGGCGTTGCACTTGGCTTGGTCTTAATTATTGGCGTAGCCCTTGTATGGATCTTCGTGCGTGGAAACGCCGAGGATACACTCACGCGAGCTGAAACTGCCTACGAGCAGCGAAGCTATGAGACGGCAGCGGAAATCTATTTGACTTTTTCGAAGAAATGGCCAACGCACGAACAAGCCTCATTTGCCAAAGTACGTTCTTCGCTGGCAACTATTCGGAAAGACTCCGAGGGAGCGCCGGATCCAGTTATTGGCCTGAATACGGCCATGGAAGAACTTCCGAAGATCGCAGAGGAGGCGGGTCTGGGCGATCAGCGAGATGACCTGACGGACGTCCTGGTTTCGCTCGCCACTAGCTTTATTAAACGAGCCGATAGCCGGAAAACGACGGATGAACGCAAGGAGGTGATGGGTGAATTCACCAAATTGATGGGGCTAATCAATGACCCTAAGTTTGTTGGACAAGCTCAGAAAGAAGCTCAACGCGTGACGTTGAAAACAATAATTGAATCCGAGAAACGCATCAATTATGACATCGGCCGCGATGAAGAGCTAGCTACGACGCTGGGCGAAATTGACGCTTTGCTGGATGCTGAAAACACGCCTGACGCTTTCGCGAAACGCGATGAACTCACCCAAAAGTATCCGCTCCTTGAAACCAACGAACAACTCCGGGAACGAATACTAAAAGCGTGTGAAATTCAACGCGGCCAGGTAGCAGATAGTAGCCTCGTTCCGACATCGAGCAAGAATGACCCCGAACCGCAATTTGGGAAGAGTTTCATCCTTGGCAATACTGCCGGTCGTGCTGCCACGGATCTTCGCGGGCAAACTATTTTTATTCGCGTCAAGGGATCCGTGTTCGCCTTGAACGGCGAGACAGGGAACATCCTGTGGCAACGCTACGTCGGTCGCGGTTTCAATAGTGATCCGATCCGGTTGGGCGAAGGCGGAAACGCGGACGCATTGATTTGCGTACCGGCGAAAGGGCATATACTTCGCGTCGATGGCAAAACGGGTGATCTCAAGTGGTTTGTCGACTTCGAAACCAGAATTCATTCTCCCATCCGAGAGAGCGAGGACTTGTTCGTAGCCTCGTACGATGGCGATATCGTAAGCTTAGACCTAAATAGCGGTTCCGTGCTCTGGTCGAAGAAGATTCCTCAGCAACTGACTACGGGGCCTGGCTTGGCGTTTGGCAAAGACACTCTTTATCTGCCGGCGAACCATACAAGTATGTATTTGCTTTCGCGTACTTCTGGCGAATGTAAACAAGTCAGGTACTTGGGACATAGAGACAATTCGATTGTCGTTCCCCCGGTGCTGATTCGCGGTCGGCAGCTCTTCGTGTTCGAAAACAGCGATGCCAATGGCGCAAAGATCCGATTGTTCTCAACGTCGGAAGCTGAAGGTCGATTGGGTTTGGATCTGGACGAGTCCCAGGCTCCGATTTCGATTGAGGGCAACATCGTTGTTCCAGCATTGGAAGCACCGACTCGAGTCATTGTGCAATCGGATCTTGGCCAAATCCTAGCTCTTGCGGTTGAGATTCTTGAAGACGATTCGCTGGCGGTGAGTACGGTCGCCGATCGTGCAAAGAATGTCCTTCAGCCACAAATGTCCTGGTTGGCGGCTGAGAGGAACAATCTGTGGATTACGGATACACGGCTTACTAGCCTGAACCTGCAAGTCACGATGGGACAGTTCCGAAGCAATTGGAGTCGATACGATGGCGACAACTTCACGGGACCACCGGTGGCATTTCGCGATACGATCGTGTATGCCCGTACCCAACGGGGCAACCGAGGCGTACGTATTGCCGCAGCCGATGGCGAAAGCGGCAAAGAGATATGGACGACCGACATCGGCATTCCCGTGACGCTACTGTCGCAGGAATCTGGCAAGCGTACTGCAATCAACACCAGCGCGATGCTCTACTCCCTGCCTGCACCGGGTGTTGTCAGCAAAGCCACTATCACCGGAGCAAAGGATCGCAATTCGTTGAACTTCAACATGGCGGCCAAATTATCTAACGGAGTCGCTGTACTGTTTAACGAATCGCGTTCAGAACAAATGGCCGTTCTGTCAGACGGCAAGTTGGAGATGGTGAATGCGACATTTCAAGGCGCCACATTATCGACACAGCCAATTGCAGTTGGCGAAAACGTAGCAGTAGCCCTGGACAATGGACAATTCGTCCTACTCAATCCAGTGACCGGATTGACCGCTTCTTCAGCTTATTCGCTGCCGATGAGTAAGGAAAAAATAAAGTGGAACAAACCCTTATACGTTGAGTCTGCCAAAGTAATTTATGTGGCCAACAACAAACGAAAACTAGTACGCCTTTCTGCTGGAGAATCCCTTCGCGCCCTTACTGAAGTCGATCTTGAAGCCCCATTAGTAGGCCCGATCGTCGCTTTAGGAAAGAATATTGCGGCAGTAAGCTCTCGCAAGTCAGGTGACTCACTTGGAATCTACAACGCAACCTCTTTGAAAAGTTCTGGCACACTAAAATTGAAGGGACGTTTGCTGGCTGGACCATTTGCACTCCCATCAGGATTGTTACTTCAAACGAACGCCGGACTTCAATTGATCTCCCAAGACGGAAAGTCGGCTTGGGCTATAGATTTTCCAAACTCGGCCATCGTGGGTGAACCAACCGAAATGAACGGCAAAGTCCTAGTGGCGACGGTCGGAGGACAAGTCTGGAATCTTAGCGCCTCTGATGGGTCCGTCGTTGGAAATCTAGATGCCGGACAAGCACTGAGTTCTGCCCCTTTGGTGATTTCCCCAGGCGGTTTATTGATTGGCAGCGACGAAGGTTCGGTCCTAGCCATTCCAATGCCGCAAAGCCCTACGATCAAATAGACGGAGTCCTATCATGAGCATTGGGTTCACGAGTCACCAATATCGGCCATCTGCAATTGCCTGCAACATCCGCATATTGGCTTTGATATGTCTAATTTTGGGTAGTTTCACTGAAGCATCTAAATGCTACGGCCAAGAAATTGAACGACTTGAACCGGATTTGATCGATGCCAAAGAGCCCTTTGATGTGATTGTCGTAACAGAGGATAAAGGCGGTGAAGAAGTCAAGATTCTGACGCTAAGTTTCCGCGAAACGCCTCCCAACGTCGATCCCAAGGACAAACTCGAGGTGGTCATCACAAAGTTTCCAGATCGCCGCTATGAAATTGCATGGCGTTACATCGATAAGATCTTGTATTACGAACAACGCATCTACGATGAAGCGAAGGAAAAGATGGCCGCGCAGGACTATAGCGGCGCATTTCAAAACTTGAGCTTCTTGTTGAAGAACTATCCCAACATGCCGAACTTGGAACAGCTTCGGCTTCAGTTCATTTTTGACAGCGCGTTGGAACGATACAAAAAGGGCGAGCTTCGCCAAACACTTTCGGCTCTCGAAGAATTGCGTTTGACGGCACCCGCCTATGAAGCCAATCGAGTGATGACGGCCTTGTCCCGAGTCGCCGACAGCTTGATCACCGAGTACCAGGAAGGTGGTGATCTCGGCTCGGCGCAGACCATGCTCGATCGTATGAAACGCCAGTATGGTCCAGACCTACCTGTTGTCACAAAATGGGAAGCCAAACTAGAAGCAATGGCCCGGGCCAAGTTGGCAGAAGCAAGACGGTTGGCCGACCAGAAAAAATACCGCGCAGCGTGGAAGGCTGCAGTCCAAGCTCTTGGCATCTTCCCTGACGTTGATGAAGTCAAAGACCTGATGGAAGAAATCAATCGCACGTATCCGATGATCCGAGTGGGGGTTATGCAACGCAGTGGAGCACTTAACCCTTCTTCACTCGTTGATTGGCCGGCACGCCGCGCAGGTTCCTTGGTTTCCAATCCTTTGTTTCGCTTTCTTGAAACAGGTGGAGAAGGTGGCAGGTACGGATTTTCTCTAGGAACATTTCGCCCCAGTGATGATCGAAGGCAATTGTTTTTAAACTTCGACAATTCGGTGCAAACTTCGGTTCTACCTTTCGATTTGGCTCAAAAATTAGTAAACCGTTCAGATCCAGAGCATGAGATTTATGATCCCTCTTGGGCGGCGATTTTTGAGTCTGTCCAAGTTCGCGGGCCGTCTCAACTCATGATTAATCTTCGCCGCCCGAACGTATTGCCACACGCTTTGATGCAATGGCTATTGCCGAACGATCCGGCGGTGCAGGGGTCGTTGCCTGGTGAGTACCAATTGGCGCCCGTCGACCGCAAAGTCCCTGAGATGTCATTCAAGCTCCGCGGCTTTGTTCCAGGTGAATCAGAGAGCGTGAATGGGCAGCCAGTAGAAATCGTTGAGATTTTCTATGATGATCCTAAGGAGGCGGTTAATGACTTGTTGCTCGGTGACATCGACGTATTAGATCAACTATACCCCGCGGATGCTGTACGTTTAAAAGCGGACGAGCGTCTCCTGGTTGGACGTTACGCATTACCAACTTCTCACATGCTGATCCCGATTTCGGACCATGCCTATCTGCAAAGCCCAACCTTTCGACGTGCTCTGCTTTGTGCAACAGACCGCGATGGAATGCTGCGAGGTGAACTGCTAAACAGTGATAGCCGTGAAGACGGACGTTTGATCAGCGGGCCATTTCCAATAGGCGATGGGGATAACGACCCACTGGCCTATGCCTACAACAATAAAGTGACTTCAACGGAGTACAGCCCGCCTCTAGCGCGGTTGCTACTCTTAATGACAACCAAGGAACTCGTTCGCGCCGCTACCAAGAAGCGTGAGCCGGAGCCAAAGCTGGAAAAGCTGCTCATCGGTTGCCCCGATTTTGAATTTGCTCGGGTTGCTGTCCAGGCAATGATTCAGCAATGGACAAGCGTCGGCATCAAAGCCGAAATGGTTCTGCTCAAGCCGGAGGAGATCAACAAAGATGCTCCTTGCGATTTGGTCTATGTCATCACCACCATGTGGGAACCGGCAACAGACATAGAGCGACTATTGGGTGGTAACGGTCTAGCTGCGACGGACAATTCCTACATTGTCCAAGGCCTGGAACGACTCAGGGAGTGCCGAAACTGGCCTCAGATTCGCAGCTCCTTGCAGGAAATGCACCAATTGATCGATTACCACCTGCCGATTCTTCCCCTATGGCAAGTCCGTGATCGCTATGCCATTTCGCGGAAGGTGGAAGGCTTGCGTAACGACACCGTTTCGCTCTACCAGGACATTCAAGATTGGCGAATCCTAATCGATTCCTCGCAACCGGTAAGTCGAAAATGAGTTCTCAACAAATAACAAACCGGCTTGCGCTCCGCCGATGGGCACCCTTGCTGCTTTTCGCCAGCTGTATCTTTTCGACGCTGGCCAAAACCCCGGCGCAAGATTCAGTAAAAATCTGGGAATACTCTCCCTACGAAGTCGAGATTTGGTACGCGTTTCAACCTGAAGTTAACATTAGCGATATCGCTAGGCAGCAGTTCATTTCAGATCTTACGCACGAACTAAATCGAACGTATCGTGCGGCGTGGCGAATCCAAACATCGGAACTTGCCCCGGAGTGGTCGGGAATCGCGAGGCGCAACTTTGAGGAATTCACGACCAATGACCTCACTGAAAATGAACTAACTTTAGCCGTTGCGATCAAACACGAATCTTGCAAAACGATTCGTACCCTTGAAGCCGCCGTAGAAAAGCTTGACGAGATTCTCGTCACGGAATCCGGAATGGCGCGGTTGCTGCGAGCCGCCTCTCGGTTTGAGATTGAAAAGGGCTCGGCAACAGAACAACTTCTCGCTAAGTGTAAGGTCCAAGAAGGAATGGACTTGGAACAAATCAAGGAAAAATTGGCCAATGCAGAGATCCCTTGTGCCATGCTGCCGCGCAGTGAACTACTTCCGATGCTGGAGAAAGTTCGTATGCTGCTCACAACGATTCCTTGGCACACCGACAATATCCTAAAGTCCAAAGATAAGGTCATTTTTCTTTCCATCGGACAAGAGGGCGATCGCTTCACAATCCAAGCTCGTGAACTGGATTGCCCGATGCAGTTTCTTGGGGCAACATTCTCGGCCTCCACTTTTTATTGGCCGCATGCGAGTCGCAATGCTTCGCACTGCGTGGTGAAGGCATTCGCACCTATTGCGAGAGTTGAAGAGGCTGACGCACTTTCGGCCACGCTTCTGCACCGTGCCGGCGGATTGATCGTCAGAAATGAAAACCCTGCCAAGCTGAAGGTCGGCGACGTCATGCAGCCCATCGTACGTCGCGATGGCAAGAATGGTGTCCCGACGCTCTTGCAACCCATAGCATGGACTTTCGCCGTCCTCACACCGCCCGTGCCGGACGAGGACGAAGAAAAGGAAAGTGAGAACGCGGCCGGTAATGCTACTGATGCCGAAACTGATGCCGCTGAAGTAGACGCCCCTGCGGAAGCAACGCCAAGCAACTTCTCGGTTGCGACAGACGGCTCTGAAGAAGAACCGCTTGATCCCACGGACGCGGGCATCAAGATGAATGCAAACGTCTACACTTACTCGAATGGTCCTGGTTTGCAAGGACGACGTAATCGCCGAACCCAGCGTATCTTACTGCGCGTTCGACCAACAGTCGGCGAAACAGACATTAAGGCCGTGATCCGCAATACGCTCAAACCACAAGCAGGAAGCTTCATTTACCAGCGTGACTTGCTTACCGGCGAGTTCGAAGAGCTTGGAAGAACGGATTGGCGCGGAAGGTTCACGGTGAAGGTACCTGAGAAGAATGGAAAATTCTTGGAGGCCCGGGAACGCAAAAGACGTCTCTTCGCGAAGCGTGATGCACAACAGGCGGCTAACATCGCCAAGAAGGATCTCGACGATGTGCCAGAAGATATCAGTCCCGAAGATCTCAAAGCCAAGCAACAGGCTGTTAAGGACACTGAGGCGGCTCTCGCCGTGTTTGACGAGTACGATCCAGAGTCCGACTTGGATTCCATTCCTTTGAACTACCCCTTGATTGAAATATACATCAAGAATGGCAATAAAGCTCTGGCCAAGCTGCCTATGGTGCCAGGCCTGAAGCCAATTGAGGTGGCCGAAGTCGCTGACGACCAACGACGCCTTCAAGCAGAAGCCTTCATCCGAGGATTTCAAGGAGACATCACGGCAGTTATCGGACTCCGCAATGTGATGGCAGCGCGTATCAAGATGCACCTTACAGACAACCGGTTGGATGATGCCACACAAAGCCTAGTTCGCATGCGGGAGATTCCAACCTACGATCAGCTCAATGACGAGCTGGATTCAATTCAACGTGTGATGCTCGATGAGAAACGGGGACCGATCGGAATTAGCCAGAAGCGTGAGATCGACGGCATGTTTCAAATTACATCCGACATGCTGCAATCCTACCTGCAAGACAGCTTGTTCCAGCAGTCGCTCAAAGCGGTTGAGGATGCCGGTGGCGACACTGTCGGTCCTAAGAAACGCAATATGATCGGCAACTAAGCATAGTTCGTTTTTTAGCGGACAAGAATTGTTCTACTCTTCCGAATCGTCTTCAGTTCCCTTCTTTCCGCGCCAAGTTGGCCTTCGCTTTCGAGCATTAGGATGGTGCTGCGCACGAAAATTGGGAGCGTCGCTTGGTTTGAGCTTCATTTCCAATTGACGAACAGAGCGTCTAACTAAAGTCGCACGCAGATCTCGTTTTTCGATCTTGTGCAACTCGTCGATTTCGAACTCGACTTCATCCTCGTCCTGCAGGTCAAGTGTTCCTACTTGTTCGACGACCGAAAAGTGAAAGAAGACATCGTCTCGCAAGCCTTCGGAGCGAATGAAGCCAATTTTCTTTTCCGGAATTACTTTGACTACTTTTCCAATTCGCATGCTAGTCTTCCCTTAGTTCAGCAAGCAATTTTTTGTCGGAAGAGCCCCAGTAATCTCTCTGACAAAACTATTTCCAATGTGAGCCATGGCCTTACGCCACATCCAAGCCTGTTCCTCGAATACAATCTCAGCGCTAGGCTCAATCGGAAGCCAGGCTCCCATCTGCATTTGGCCTTCGAGCTCGCCTGCTTCCCAGTCTGCTTGACCAACGATAATTTTCAATCCGCTTTCGGCAGAACTGTCGCCAAGAGCCGATTGCAGTAGGCTCTTCAGGTTCTCGATTTCTGCCGCCATATAAACACCTTCGGCAGTTTCAAATTCCGCTAATGAGTCACAACCATGTAGTGCAACCACGGGTCCAGATTGCGGTCCCCCCAAATGCAACATATCGGCAGGCAATTCAAATTTTCCTTCGGAGAGATGTTGCCATAGTTCCTTCGCGTCCAAATCGAAGTGCCTATTCAAAAGGATTCCTACCGCTCCATCTTGACCATGATGGACAACCAAGCAAACGGAATGCTGAAAATCTTCGTCTTCCCAGTTTGGTGCAGCTACTAACAGCTTGCCTTCCAAGGATTCAAACAACTGAGAATCATTGCGTTCGAAATCGCTCGATGATCCTGGCATGCGATTATTCATTCCAATCCTCCCTTCAACGGCTCACCTGACAACACTTGCCAAAATTGCAAAGGTCTCGGATAACAAATGACAGTTGCAACAAACGTGCCGAAACGAAAAATAGTGGTATCTATCCGCCTATTCGGCGTGGCTAGCCCAGTCTTTTGCAACGTAGATAAATTCCCAGAAACGAGCCACTCGCTTTGAGCCAACCAACACCATGGATTTAGAAGACCTGAGAAGAAGTTACGAAGAAAGTTCGCTTGAATTGGCGGATTTAATGGAATGTCCTTTCGCGCAGTTCGAATCCTGGTTCGAAAAGGCACAAAGTTCGCCCAATCCAGATTGGCTGGAAATTAATGCGATGACGCTCGCGACCTCGGAAGATAACCACGTAACTGCACGCATTGTGTTATTGAAACAAGTGTCCCAAGAGGGATTTGTTTTCTTCACCAATTACAAATCAACGAAGGGAAAACAATTAGCGTCGAACCCTCAAGCCAGTCTTGTTTTTTATTGGCCGCACATTGAAAGGCAAATTCGCGTGGAAGGAACGGTCGCGAAAACGTCCGCTGATATTAGCAATCAGTACTTTCATGCTCGCCCTCCCGGCAGTCAGCTCGGCGCGATTGCCAGCCCCCAATCTTCGGTTATCGAATCTCGAGAAGACTTGGTAACAGACACCATTCGCATCGCTGAAGAAAATGGGGAAAAACAAGTTCCACGCCCCGACTATTGGGGTGGATATTGCCTATCACCCGTCAGGATTGAATTTTGGCAAGGACGCCCAAGTCGGCTGCACGATCGATTTGTTTATAACAGGCAAGATTGCCATAGTGCCTGGAGCGTTTCTCGTTTAGCTCCTTGATGGCTCAGCTAGATGTAGTCTGGTATTTAGGGGCGCTGTTTCTGCTCGTCCTGGATTGGTGGCATTTCATCTCGAATTGTGCCACAATGCCTGCCTCCTGCAGTCTTCCTTTCGAAATTTCGCACCTAAAATCCACACGCGCTGCGCATGTCCGACCCCAAAAATTCCTCAAGTGCCAAAGCATACTGGAATGCAAGTCTTCTAATTACGCAGGGACTTCTTATCGTGTGGGCAATTCTGTCGCTCGGATGCGGTGTTCTGTTTCGAAAGACTCTGGATGCCAATCTCCCGGCCATAGGTGGAGCACCGTTTGGATTTTGGATGGCACAACAAGGAGCCATCATAGGTTTTGTGGTCTTGTTGATCATCTACATGGTCGCCATGAATCGGCTTGACGCGGCTCATGGGTTTGAACAGCAAGAGGATCAGGAAGAGCAATCATGAGCCAAGATTATTGGAACTTCCTATTTATCGGTGCATCCTTCGGTTTGTATATCCTGATTGCGCTCAAGTCACGAGCAGCAACCACGAAGGAATATTACGTAGCTGGCAGTGGCGTGTCACCCTTTGCAAATGGAATGGCAACGGCAGCCGACTGGATGTCCGCCGCAACTTTCATTTCTATGGCCGGTATTATTGCCGCTAGCGGCTACGATGCATCTAGATTCTTGATGGGTTGGACCGGTGGCTTTGTGTTGTTAACCACTTTGGTGGTCCCCTACTTGCGCAAATTTAACAAATCGACAGTCACCGACTTCCTAGGAGACCGTTTTTACTCCAACATCGCACGAGCCGTGTGTGTGGTCTGTGCGATCTTCATCTGCATGACCTACATCATGGGGCAGATGCGCGGCGTAGGCATGGTCTTTTCGCGACTGTTTGATATCGAGATTTGGGCGGGAGTTTTGATCGGGGCGGCCATCGTCTTTTTCTACGCTGGCCTGGGAGGGATGAAGGGCATTACCTACACACAAGTAGCCCAGTATTGCGTCATGGTGTTTGCCTACACCATTCCCGCTGTGTTTATTTCCATGGCGTTAACCGGAAATGTCATTCCACAGTTCGGGCTGATCGGCGACTTTACCAAGGGAGGAGTCGAACCCGTCCCGCTGCTTGAAAAACTCAATGGGCTGAACGAATCACTCGGGTTTTCACGCTATACCGATGGCAAGTTGCATTGGTTTGACATGTTCTGCATTACTGCGGCCCTTATGTGCGGAACGGCTGGTCTGCCTCACGTCATTGTTCGATTCTTTACAGTGAAATCGGTCCAAGCCGTTCGCCGCTCGGCTTGCTGGACCTTAGCTTGTATCGCCATTATTTACTTGACGGCTCCCGCGATTGGGGCATTCGCCCGCACCAATCTCATGTCCGAGATCCACCAGACTCCCTACGCAGAAGCTCCTTCCTGGTTCCTCAACTGGGAAGATCGTGGTTTGATCGCCTGGGTGGATAAGAATGGCGATAACATCATGCAGCACAGCGAAGGTGCGGCATTCGCTGAAAAACCCGAGTATGCAGGCCCACGTCCTGAAGAAGGGCCACGTCAAGTTACGAATGTTTTGACGGACAACGCGAATGAAGTCTATTACGACCGTGATATTCTTGTCATGGCAAATCCTGAGATGGCGGGGCTGCCACGCTGGGTGATTGCGCTGGTCATGGCTGGCTGTGTCGCTGCCGCACTCTCAACGGCCGCGGGACTCTTGCTCGTCCTTTCCACTTCGATCTCACATGACTTGATGAAAAAAATCGTAAAGCCTGATATGACCGATCGCCAGGAAGTCTTGTGGGCTCGCGGCGCTTCCTTCGGTTTCCTCTGCATTGCGGCTTACTTTGGAATCAATCCACCTTCAGATTTCGTTGCCAAGACGGTCGCGTTTGCATTCGGTCTCGCAGCGTCCTCATTCTTCCCGACGATTTTGCTCGGCATTTTTTCCAAACGAGTGAATCGCGAAGGCGCGATCGCAGGCATGATCTGTGGAATCACGCTAACGCTTAGCTACATAATTTATTTCCAATTCTTCACAAACAGCAAAGAATATTTCTTCAACATTTCGCCTGAAGGAATCGGCTTTGTAGGCATGTTGGTGAATTTTGCGGTGAGCATCATTGTTTCCGCCATTACCCCCGCGCCGCCGCAAGAAATCGTGGATATGGTAGACGAGATTCGCATTCCTAAAGATGCGGGTGATGCCACGCATTAAGGCAGCAGATTCGTCTAACGATTTGACCATCGGGCCAAAACGTTTAGATTCCAAAGTTTATTACAGCGTATCCATCGGATCGATATCGATCACGTATTGCACATCTTTCGGCGTCTTCAGATTTGCGGTCGCTTTCAACAAGAGTTGATTTAGCGTGCGTGCTTCGGGAGCTTGCAGCAAGGCGTGAAACCGAAATTTGCCTCGGAGTTTGTAAAGCGGCGGCGGAGCAGGGCCCAGGATCCGACACTCGGCCGATTGCACTTCTTTTGCTTTCTGCAGATTTCGCACAATGAGCTCAGCAAATGCTTCTGCTTCCTCTTGAACGGGTCCTCGCATGATGATTCTTGCCATGGACCCTAGTGGCGGATAACCAAATTGCTTTCTTTGCTGTAGCTCCAAGTCTGCGAAGCCTTCAAAGTCATGTTGCGTGGCGCAGGTAATCGACGGATGCTCGGGCGAAAATGTTTGCACTAAAACGTGCCCGGGCTTTTCGCCTCTTCCCGTGCGTCCCGCGACCTGGGTTACAAGCTGGAAAGTTTTTTCCGCCGCACGAAAATCAGGGAAGTGCAGGGCGGTATCGGCATTGATGACGCCGACCAGCAAGACGTTCGGAAAGTCCAAGCCCTTGGCAATCATTTGGGTGCCGAGCAAGATATGCACCTTTCCGTCGCGAAATCCTTGAAGAACACGTTCATGGCTGCCTGGTTTGCGCATGGTGTCGCTATCCATGCGTGCAATAACAGCGTTGGGAAAGCGCCGTTGTACTTCGATTTCCAAGCGTTGCGTTCCTGTTCCCCCGTAGCGAATCCCCGCAAAACGACAGGAAGGGCAGGCCATGGGAGTTGGCATTGTAAAATCACAATAGTGGCAGCAGGCTTTGCCGCCATCACGGTGATGCGTCAGAGGAAGATCGCAGTCTTCACAGGTCGCCACATAACCGCATTGAGGACATTGAATGGAGGTTGAAAATCCTCGTCGATTCAAGAGCAGGATTACCTGCCCTTGGGCTTCAATGGTTTCTTCGACTGCTTGGTGAAGCTGGGGCGAAATGACTCCCTCGGAAGGTCCTTTCTTTTGTTGCCTTAGATCGATCGTTGCGACGCTTGGCAATGGCCGATTTAGAATCCGTCGCGGAAGCGAGGCAAGAGTGTATTTACCCTCCTGAGCTCGCTTCCAACTTTCCAAGCTCGGTGTGGCCGATCCAAGCACCAATGGTATCTGCTCCAGGAAGGCCCGATGCAAGGCAACGTCTCGGGCGTGGTAGCGTGGGAGCGTGTCTTGCTTGAATGAGTTCTCGTGTTCCTCATCCAAGACAATCAACCCAAGCCTGGGCGTGGGTGCGAAGACGGCACTGCGCGGACCTATCACCACCGAGTTCTCTCCAGCTGCAATGCTCCGCCATTGATGGTGACGTTGCGAAGCACTCATATGGCTATGCAATACAGCCACGCGTCCAAAACGTTCAATAAATCGCTGACGCGTTTGCGGTGTAAGACTGATTTCGGGAACCAACACAATCGCTTGCTTGCCATACGAGAGCACCTCGTGAATGGCTTGCATGTAGACTTCCGTTTTTCCACTGCCTGTGACACCGTGCAGAAGGATCGTTTCCTGCTTGCGGTTATCGAGTGCTTTCAGAATGTGATTCAAGGCCTGTCGCTGATCCATGCTGAGTGCGAGCGGTGGCAAACTTGGAACGTCCTGCTGTTCGTCTTCCAAACTAAAACGTCGCTCTTGACGCGACTCGATGAATCCCTGCTTGCGTAGTGAGCTGATCGGAGCGGTCGAACACTGCGCCTTTTGCTGGAGTTGGTCGGAAGTCATGCCCTCGCCAGCTTCGACCAGCTGCCGGAGGGCGGACTGCTGCTTCGGTGACAAATCGTTGACGGCAGCTTGATCTTCGCTTCTCTTTGATGGATACAGGACGACACGCTGACGAGTGCCGGCAGCCTTGCGAACTCCAGCTGGAATGGCCGCTTCAAAAACTTGGCCCAAGGGTGCCAAGTAATAGCGGCTCATCCACTGCAACAATTCTAGGACACGCGGCGTGCATAGAGGCTCGCTATCCACGACCTGAGTTATTGGCTTCAACGCGTCGGGCGAACGCTGCACAGTTTCCACCGAAATACAGTAGGCCAGAATCTCACGATTCGACTTGCCAAGCGGTACTTTGACTCGCATTCCAGCTTGCACCTGTTCAGCAAGCTCGTCGGGGATACGATAGTCAAATGGCCCATGCGGTGCCTCAGCAAAGACAACCCGTGCAGCCCGACACTCACCCTGCGCGTCCAATTCCCAAGCAGGAACGTCGGTGTCGAAAAGCTGAGGTTGCTGGGACATGAAGCAGGTGACTGCGTGGTAAAAGGCAGCGTCACTAGAAACGAAACGATAGAGATAGGGGTGATCGAACTTGTCGGACCTAAGTGTAACGTCCTCAACGAAAATCGGGATCTTTGGAGGATCATTTGACCCAATTCATATCGGACATTTGTTGATGGCCGAGCAGTGCCGTGAGCAACTGGAACTTGATAGAGTCCTGTTTGTGCCCGCGGCCGTATCGCCATTGAAGCTTAATAGTACTCCGCGGGCTACCGAAGCCGAACGTTGGGAAATGATTCGTATGGCCATCAGTGGAAATGCCGAATTCTCAGTCGACAAACGTGAGCTAAAACGCGGCGGCACCTCTTACACCGTGGACACCTTGCAAGAACTAAAGGAAGAAAACCCAGAAGCCGAACTCTACTTTCTAATGGGTGCCGACTCCCTGGCGAGTTTCCATACGTGGAAGGAACCAGCTCGCATCTGCGAATTGGCAAAGGTCATCGTTTTCGCCCGCGGAGGTCAGCCAAAACCCGACCTGGAAATGCTCGATCCATTCCTGCCGAACTCTGGAAAAGCTGATCTGACTAGCCATCAAGTCGACATTCCTGAAATGGAAATAAGCTCCTCCGATGTGCGTTACAGAATACAAAACAGTAAGTCGACGCGTTACCAGCTGCATCCTGCCGTTCAAGCTTTTATCGACGCAAAGGAAATCTATCGATCTTGATCTCAGCGACCGCCGAAGTTCTTCGATATTGCATTTGAAACTACAAGGCTTTGGCTTGCTGAGCCGCGTTGCCCGTGTAGGACGCTGGCGAAAGCTGCTGCAGACTTAGCTTGGCTTCCTCCGGAATCTCGAGGGTTGCAATAAATTCCTGAAAACTCTCGCGTGTTACCGCGCGACCACGCGTCATTTCCTTAAGCTTCTCGTATGGATTGGCAATCCCGTAACGCCGCATGACCGTTTGAATTGGCTCCGCCAGCACCTCCCAGGAATGGTCCAAGTCCTCAGCTAGTCGCTTCTCGTTTAACTCCAGCTTCCCAAGTCCTTTCAACGTCGACTTGTAGGCAATCAAACTGTACGCAAATCCTACTCCCATGTTCCGCAGTACCGTGGAATCTGTCAGATCACGTTGCCAGCGTGATATCGGAAGCTTTGCACTTAGGTGCTGCAGAACAGCATTTGCTATTCCAAGATTACCTTCCGAGTTTTCAAAATCGATTGGATTGACCTTATGCGGCATTGTCGACGAGCCAATTTCACCCGCAATCGTTTTTTGCTTGAAGTAACCAAGCGAAATATAGGCCCAAATATCACGGTCCAGGTCGATCAGGATTGTATTAAAACGAGCCAAAGCATCAAACAATTCCGCGATGTAGTCATGCGGCTCGATTTGCGTCGTATAGGCATTCCACGACAAACCGAGCGACTCAACAAACTGCTTGGCGTTGGCTGCCCAGTCTACATTGGGATAGGCTGACAAATGCGCGTTGTAATTACCCACTGCACCATTGATCTTTCCAAGAATTTCAACGCTGGTGAGCTGAGTTACTTGACGCTGCATTCGTGCTACTACGTTTGCAAACTCTTTGCCAACCGTGGTCGGTGACGCCGTTTGGCCGTGAGTCCGCGAGAGCATCGGTACGTCTGAGTGTTCAGCGGCGAAGCTTCTGAGTTTTTCAACAATTGCATTTATCGAAGGCAGGGTGGCTTCGAGCCCACGATTGAGCATCAGGGCATGAGCGAGATTATTGATGTCTTCCGAAGTGCAAGCAAAGTGCACGAACTCGCTGACCGCTTCTAACTCTGCGTTGCCTTGAAAGCGATCTTTCAAAAAGTACTCGACTGCTTTCACGTCATGGTTGGTGGTCGCTTCAATTTGCTTGACGCTCTGCCCATCATTTTCGCTAAAACTTGTTACTAGCTCGTCGAGCATCCGCTGCGTATCAGCCGAAAACTTTGGGACTTCCTGAATTTCTGGATGTTGGGCCAACTGTTGCAACCAGCGTACTTCGACCTCAACTCTGCAAGCGATTAGAGCTTGCTCGCTAAAGGCAGCCCTTAGCTCCAAACACTTCGAGGCATAGCGACCATCGATCGGGGAGATTGCGTTGAGTTCCGTTAAAGAGTCCGTCATTAAAAATCTTTCAAAGCAACACCGCAACGTGACATCTGCGTGCCTACATATTGGTGAGGTCGTCCTTCGAAGCCGCCCCGAGCAATTGATCGAGAACGGAAGAAAACACTGTTTTGTGGTTGCCATCTCGCGTGTAAACGCGCGCAATGGTGTGACTAATTGGTAAACGCTGATAAAGTCCATGCATCGAGAGTGGACGCGACTGGCCACTTGCTGCATCAAAATAGAAGTTCATACCAGCTGCGGCACCGCGCGTATTTGGCCGATGAATGTGTCGAGCCAAGTCCACTTCAAACTCAATCTCCTTCAGTTCGTCAGGAAGTTGCTCCCGCAAGCTGGCCCGAAAAACTTGAGGACTTGAAAAAATCGAGGACCCTTCAGCTTGCCCATCCCCAAAACTCAAGTTCCGCTGACAGACCATGATCCATGGCACTCGCCGATCAAGCCAAGTCCTCCATGCCTCACCGAGTTGCTGCAATTCTGGGTTCTTGCTGTGCCGCCAATCACGTACGCGCGAAAGCAATGAAAACTCAGTGAATTCCAGGTACTCGTCAAGATGGGTTCTTGGATCGCCAGGGAATAAATACTTGAAGCTTCTGGCAAACAAATCTGCCAGGTGTAGGTCGATGGCACGAACCGTTCGATGGAAGTACACGCTTCGAAATAGCTCTGCCTTCATTGAGAGGAAATGCACCAGCGCTGGCATACCACGTTCGTGCAGTGTCAGTCCACAATCCGTGAACTGGCTATAGTGCAATACGCGATTTAAATCGAAAGAACGTGGAC
>JBCCEO010000018.1:0-24157 GCA_039030255.1 Planctomycetota bacterium
GAAAAAATGCCTCCGCTTTGACGGACATTGATGAATTGCTCAGCAATATTTGTGGCATCAGCTTGATCGCGCCAATTCTGTATGGCGTAATGTTTCTGCTGACTGCGATCGCTCTGCCTGCAACATTCACTGCATTACCCTTGTCTGATCTTCGAGGACCAACTGCCTGGATCCTGGGTACAGCGGTGTTATTGGGAGGCACACTGTCGGCTATTTCTTATTACGCATTGTCTCAACGGCAATTGGGACAGCCAATTGGGCGAACCTTACTCAGACTCCCCGTTCTGATGGCATTAGGAGTAGGAATGAGTGCGTTAAATACTCGCGCCGCTCTAGGAGCCTTACTCGGTATTCAGAGTCCGTTCATTCGTACGCCCAAGTTCGGTGGCCAAAGTAAGGCAACATCGGTTAGCGCAGAATCAGACCCTGCTTCACGTCGTTTTAGGTATGGTCTACCTCAGGGCGTGACGGAACTGGTCGTTGCAGGCGCACTCTTTGCGTGCCTCTTTCTAAGTCTGCGTAGCGCATTCGCACTTGTCGGGTCCCCTTTTCTGCTGCTTTTTGCCATCGGTTTTCTTTGGGTTGGAGTAGCACGATTTGTTGATTCTGGGCAACAAGCAGCGGTCGTGAAGAGTAAAGTCCCCAAATCTCGTTTGACCGGATCGGCAGCAGTGGCTTTCGCAAGCGCGGGCTTGGTCCTCTGTATCGCGGCCTTTCTTCATGCAAATAAAAGCACCGAGGTGACGAGCCGAGCCGCTGGGTTCAATCTGATTTACGCCGGATGGAGTCCTCGGGGAGCTGTTGTTGGGGCGATTGAGAGGCGGCAGGGAGACCTTCGGCTAGACGTTGATCTCAACTCGAAAACAGACGCTCTTGAGGAAGGAGAAATCTCAATCGATCTTACTGGTCCTCTAGCTTCGCTTGGTCGGTCGCTATCGAAGGCTGAGAAACTCGAGTTCGATATCCGCTATCCGCACCATTTCACGGGGGAACTTCAAGCCTTTGTTTCCGATAGCAATGGAAAGAATCAGTATGGATCTATCGCGTTTGTAGAACGTCGTGACGCTCTGCGACAACGGCGAGTTTCTATAGCTCCCAGCATGTTCACTCCCGCGATGGGTCACACCGATCCAGGTTTTAGCACTGATAGAGCCATTCAGCGAATCGGGCTGAAAGTCAGTGCCCAGAGCGATCGCGTTCGAGGCCAAGGCTATCGTCCATTCAGAGGCGAGCTAAGTGTATCCAGTATCCGCGTTGTTCGCAGAGCAGAGTCTGAAATGCCACAGGTTCTGCCTGTGGCCCAGGACAGAATTCATAAGCGACAGACGGCGTCGAAAGAGAAATTTATCAGTTCGAGCGGCGTTGATCGGCCATGGCCATTAGGCTACGCATTTTCAGCACCACTCTCCCCGGAACAAATAAAGGTTCTTGAAGAGACCTACTCGGAGCAAGGGCGTCATGGTTTCGGTTTTTCTCGGGTGTACATAGGTGACTATCGGACTGGGCTTAGATTTGATGAGTTGGGGCAGGTTAGCGGAATAGAGTCGCATTTTCTTGACTACCTCGACAGGCATGCAGAAATCGCCAATCATCATGGTGTTACCGTTATGTTTAGCCTAGTCGACAACACGATGCTCGACGGTAAGGGTCATGACTACCCGCAGTTTATCGCGAATCCCGCGGACTCGAATCGCTTCATCCAGCGGGTGCTCAGACCGATTGTTGAAAGACTAAGTGATCGAAAAGTTGTATGGGACCTTTTTAACGAACCAGAAAATGCGACCGCAGTAAATCTCGCGGAGATTCAGGATTTCGTAGATCGTTCCATCTCCGAACTTCGAGCAGCCGATCAAGACGCCGTGCTCACAATCGTAAGTCGAAATGCGAATGATCTCATCTATTGGCGAGGACGAGGACTCGATATTCTTAGCCACAACATATTCGACGAACGTGGCATCAAGTCGGCTCTGAATTCGGAAATGGCAGAGCAACTGGACTCTCCAGTCTGGGTCGCCGAAATGGATCCGGCGTTGGCAACAAGAGAGACATTGGAAAGCTTGCGTCAGGCAGGCTATCGTGGAGTAGGGCTTTGGGGATGGGGAACAAATGACAAGTACAATTGGGAGCGTGAAGAATTGTCGACAATCTCCACGCCGCTTGCTTCTTTCAACACGAAACAATAAGCGTGCCTTCCGGACTTTCTGTCGATTCAGGGGAAAGTTGAGGAAATTCTAATTTCTGTGTCGAATCGGCTTTGGGAACTGGATTTAATTGGGTAGAGGACACTCAGTTATGCCAAAGCCCGTAAGTCAATTTCCTGATACGCAAGCCAGTTTGTTGGTCAAACTGCGATCGCAGGATGATGAAATGGCTTGGCAGGAGTTTCTGGCGATCTACCAACCTGTGATCTATCGCATCGCTCGAAAACGCGGGCTTCAGGACGCAGATGCTCAGGATCTCGCGCAGAACGTTCTAGTTTCCGTTGCGGGAGCAATTGAGTCTTGGGAGCCGAGAGACGGAACAAGATTCCGAAATTGGCTCCGCAAAATCGCTTCCAACGCTATTCTCAAAGCACTGACGCGCGGCCCCAAAGATCAAGGTCAAGGTGGCACGGCAGCCATTGAGAACTTGAATGAATATGCAGTGGGCGAAGAGGAACTTGAACGTGATGTACAACTCGAAAGAGATCGCGAAGTTTATCTCCGAGCCGCAAAAATGGTTCGTAGTGAAGTGAACAGTGCAACTTGGCAAGTTTTCCAGATGGCGGTCGTAGAGGGTGTGCCAATCGAAAAAGTGGCGCTAAATCTCGGTAAATCCGTCGGAGCGGCCTATGCTGCCAGGGGGCGCGTTATGAAGCGATTGCAAGCTGCTGTAGAACGATTGCAAAACTGAAGGACACACGAATATGGTTACTCAGCAATGCGATCATCAACGCATTGACGATTTCCTCGCTCAAGCATGCGAGGGAGAAGATGCCCTGCTGCTTGAACACTTGAGTTCCTGCGCAAGTTGCCAAGCGTATTTTGATCAACATACGGCTTCGGAGGATCAATGGGCACGAGCCCGTAAGATGTTGCAGCCCAGTCGTTTTGATGCCGCAACCATCAGTAGTTTTTCCGCCGGTGGATTGCTTGAAGACGGTTATTCGAATTCAGGAGCAATTCGCGAAATCTTGGAGGGCTTAGCGCCTTCCGACGATCCCGATCGAATGGGTCGAATTGACGGCTATGAAGTCTCAGGCGTTGTCGGTGTAGGTGGGATGGGAGTTGTCTTAAAGGCCATCGATCCTGCACTCGATCGAGTGGTTGCCATCAAGGTCTTGTCTCCTCATCTATCAGGAAACGATAAAGCGAGAAAACGATTCTCTCGCGAAGCCCGCGCAGCAGCAGCTGTGCTGCATCCCAACGTGATTCCGATCTACAGTGTATCCAAAGGGGATTCGTTACCGCACTTGGTAATGGCCTACGCTCGTGGCGGATCGCTGCAGAAGCGGATAGACGAAGAAGGCGCCTTATCCGAATTAGAAGTACTTCGTATTGGTTCCCAAATAGCTTCTGGACTCGCCGCTGCTCACGGGCAAGGTTTGGTGCATCGTGATATCAAGCCCGAGAACATCATGCTGGAAGGTGAAGTCGATCGAGTGGCGATTACCGACTTTGGTCTAGCCAGAGCCGTAGATGACAACAGCGTGACTCAAGCCGGGGCCATTGCGGGTACTCCCATGTATATGTCACCAGAACAGGCTCGTGGCGAGAGTATTGATCCGAAAAGTGACTTGTTCAGTCTAGGAAGCGTGCTCTATGCACTTTGCACAGGACAGCCGCCCTATCGAGCTGATACTTCCTACAGCGTGATGCGCAAGATAATTGAAGAGTCTCCAACTGCAATTCGCGAACTCAATCCAAGTCTGCCCGATTGGCTAGCAAGCATCGTTGAGAAGCTCATGGCTCGCGACAAATCGGATCGATTTGACTCTGCCGAGCAAGTTCACATTCTCTTAGAAGGTTGCTTGAACCATGTGCAGCAACCAGACAACGTCTCACTGCCTGCTGGTTTGCCTCAACAATCGAAGCGCGGGGTTAAGAAAATGGCTACTTTGATGACACTTTCTCTGCTTGTCATTGCACTTGGCAGTTACGCCTTTGGACTGGTCGGAGGATTGATAGATTACGAGCCCGGAACGAGATCAGTGCTCGCTTCAGCCGGGAAGGATGATTCTGGGCAGGAGAGTTCTTCCACGAAGGAAGAGACCAAGGTCGAAGTAAACAACAAACGTGACGGGAAAAATGCACCGGCAGAAGAAACGGGGCGAAAGGCAGCTCAAGAGGATACGGAGAATACCGGTACGAAAAAGGAGGCTCAAGTCCCGAGAAACAATGCAGATCCGAAGGAACAACAGCTGGCGGATTTCAATGCCGACTTTCGATGGATGTTGGAAACGAGTCCTGAGCTACGACAGCAAATGGCTGCACAAGCCATGGCAAGAGGAGATGAAGAGCGCGCGAAGCAGATTTTGGCAATGGTTCCAATCAAGGACCCTTTGGCTGAGCCGAAGATTAAGCTGGCTGAGCTCTTGGAGAAAAATGGCAAGCACGACAAGGCCGTTGATGCATATTTGGAAGCTTATCGTCGCGATCCTCAATTGGTTGACTACAGGCACTTTCGATATTTCAAAAATGTGGATCGCATGTCTGATTTATCGGACATGATGACCGAGGAATTCCTCGGGAGAATGGGGCGAACATACCAATCCGTGCACTTACTCAAAGAGTTGCTAGAAGAACAGAAAAACCGCAAAGCTGGATTCGAGCTTCTCAATAGAATTTGGAAAGCACAGCCATACTATCGTAGTTCGCTACTTAGCACTCTTTCTGATACCGATTGGAAAGAAGTGAAGTCTCCAGAACGATTCGCTCGGCCGATGTTGATTCCTATCGATGTAGCTTCTGAGGGAAAGGGTTGGAAACGTTTTACTATAGAAAGCACCAACCCATCGACAGGCAGCGGTGGTAGTGGTTTGCTCGAAGTACGTCCAATTCTTCTTCGCGAATCTGTCTCCGCAAAGCTGGCGTTGGAAGTTGAAGACGCGATAGGAAAGAATCCAGAGTGGCAAGCTGGTTTGGGACTCGCCGCAGTTCTTCAAGCTCGCGCCGGACGCTTTGACGAGGCCATCGTTCATGCTAAGGAATTGCTCCGGGGGAAAGATGCGATTCCATCGGATTCCGCTTGGGTATTTGGCCAGGCACTCGCTGGAATTCATCCTGAACTGGATCAAGAAGCAATCAGACTCTATGAACATTGTCTGGATACAAGAAATCGCGAGCATCGCATTCTTCGCACTTCCCCTATCGGAGAACTCGGTGTGCTGTACGCTAGAAAAGGCGATCGGGAGACGGCGCGCCGACTTTTATACAAGCTCGCCTACAACAAGGAAGTTGAGAAGTTCCTGACCCGTTATCCACCCAACGAGAAGTTTTACAATATCCAAGCTGCAGCGATTCGATTCAACTATCTCAAGATGCCCGTAGACTCCCTCTTGCTTCTCGGACAAGTAGACAGCGGGATGCAATCGATAAAAGGTGGCAGCCAGAGGTGGGTCGTGAACAATTTTTTGCATCCTTTTAACAAACTCAAGAAAGAGGCCGAAGAAGCTCTTACTCCGGGAGCCTTAATGGAAGCATGGGACACAGGCGTATTCTTCGTAGATGCTGGCCAAGCGTCAAACGTGGATTCGCCTAGGATCGATCTCAGGCTCAACGTCAATTCGCTCAATCGTGAGAAATCGAGACTTGATAGCGCTGTACTTCAAGTTTTTCAAGCTTGCTGCAAGCAAGTCGCAACTTCGGCAAACCAATCTGAAGTTCAAGACGAGATGAACCAGTTAGACGATCGCATTACTGGCTTATTGAGCGAAGATTCAGAGAACTTGGAATGTGCAATTTTGGCTGCCGCCTTCAGCCTTTATCGTCAGCAATGGGACGAATCGAGAACGCGTTTACAAAACGTTCAGAGAATTGTCTCTAAGCCTGAGTTCCGCAGGAAAAATAGGCCCAAGGCCGCTCTCTGGCCAATTGCACGAGAAGCATTGCTTTATCCAAACACTCGTGGTATCGGCAAGTCTCTTGGAGACCTCGCATTTGCCGCCGTACGGCAAGGACCAGAAGATTGGACCAAGGCCATTGCAAGTGAACGAGGGAAATAGATGGAGTTCATATACGATTGGCGATACCTCGAATTAGATGCCCCGTTCCTGCTGCATCTTCTGTAACAGCTGCTTGAATCTTGGGTCTTTCCGAAGTGGGATCAAATGATGGTCTTTCTCCAAATGATTTGAGTCGGTGAATCCAATTTCGGATGAGTGGAACAGGTATTGGAAGGCAAGGTCTAGGTCTCCCCGTTGTGCTGCAATGCATCCGAGATTGTATGCGCCAAAATTGGCGTAGCGAACGGAATGCCGCGTCTTTTCGTTCCAAGGAAGGGCTTCTTCGAATTTACCCTGCTCAAGAAGAGCTGCGCCAAGCATCATTATTGCATGTTCGTCCAATGGGCATTGCTTTAGCCATTCGCGATAGAGTGTTTCCCCCAGACGATAATCCATCGTCTTGAAATAGGCTCGATCCGCTTCTACGAATTTTGAATCCAGTAAGCGCGATTGCTCAACGAAGGCTTGAAATTTGGCGTTGGCTTCGAGGCGTTTCAATTCAGGCTGCGCGATGGCTGCTTCGTAGTCGTGGAAGCCCATTTGAATTGCTTTCTCTAGCCAAGCAAACACCTCCTTGTCATTCTTCTCGACAGAGTAAGCGCAGGCCATCAGATACGCCGACTGAGCGGGATCAAAACCAAGGGCCAAAGATTTCTGGTGCGCTTCAATGGACTTCGCCATGTCACCGCGAAGGGCGAGCTCTTGCAGATGGGTGCGGTAGGCGAGTTCAAATACTGCTTCTGCCTCAAACGCCGACTCTTCCTGGGGTGTGGGTGCGATGCCGTAGTTGTTGATTTTCGAGTGGTTGTCCGCATCTCCGGTTTGACTGTAGACAAACAAGCACGCGGCGATAGCAACGGCAAATAGACTTCCAAAGAGCATAAAGATGCGTCTGGCTTGGGAGAATTTCGGTAGTTTCCAGTCTCTTACAGGCTCGGGGATGTTGGCTGGCATTTGCAGATAGGCCAATTCTACCGTTAGGATTTCATCTACCTCTTGGGCTGTTTGAAAACGTTGCTCCCTGTCTTTCGCGAGCAAGCGATGAATGAAGTCCTCCAACCAAGGCGCAATTTCGGGGTTCAATTCGCGAATTGGTTTTGGAGTCGCTTCACAAACACTATTAATAACTCCCATTAGATTTTCGCCCTCGAACGGCGAACGCCCTGTACAGGCAGCGTACATGACACAACCCAGACTGAAGAGATCTGTACGAGAGTCTAAGTCTTGTCCTCGGGCTTGCTCTGGTGACATGAATTGAGGCGTGCCAGCGATCATGCCACTCATGGTCATCTTCACTTCATCGGAAACACTGGCTAAACCGAAATCAGAGACAACTGCGCGTTCTGTACCGTCCTCAAGCAAAATGTTGGCCGGTTTGATATCGCGGTGGATGATACCTTGCCGATGCGCCTCACTGAGGCCGCGGGCGATCTGGACGCCAATTCGACAGACTCCTGTGGTAGTCATCCAGCCTTCGCGTAGGATCCGGTTGTGCAGGGAACCACCTGGAAAGTACTGCATGACTAAAAAAGTCTTTTCTTGCTGTTCTTCGACTCCGTGCACCTCTATCACATTTGGATGACTTACTGCGGCAATGGCGCGCGCTTCCCGCTCAAACCTCTTCCGAGCGCTTCCGCGGTAGGCCAAGCCCGGAGCTAGCATCTTAATCGCGACATAGCGATTCAAAGAGGAGTCATGTGCTTTGAGCACGATACCCGCGCTGCCTCGTCCAATGATTCCAGAGACTTCATATCGACCAAGCCTTCCCAAGCTATCGGGGTCATCTGTCGGAGCCAACAAGTCCGAAAGCTCGAATGGCTCCAAAGCTCCTTCGTCGAAAGCTTGAGTTGAGGAATCGAGCTTTGGGAAGTCTTCAAGGTTATTCCGAAAGCTACCCCACCCTTTGCCACTGGTGGCAAGATTCTCAATCGTAGATTGACAATGCTCGCACGCAGCAATGTGATTTTGGGCCTGCGCTTCCTCCACTGCGGAGAGTTCCTCGTCGAGAAACTGCTGAATCATCGCGGGAGCCAGGCAGGCATCTTGATTAGGCTGATTCATGTGGATTCCTTCGATATAGGAAGATCATTTGTTTCGTCATAGTCGCCCACGGACTCGACAATCTTTTGAAGCTTGGCCATAACCCGAAATTTCGCCGCATAAACATTGCCTGCCGATAGCCCGAGCTTCTGTCCAACCTCCGCAGCAGAAAGACCCTCCATTGCCGTCAACCAAAAGGCTTGCCAGGTTGTTTCATGCACGTCCCTGCGTATCCGTTCAGCCGCCCAGTGCAGGAGGCAGCGTTGGTATTCCATTGAGAATTCCTTGGATTGCAGCTGCCAAGCCGCCGGGTTCATTGCGTTGGACTCAAGCGAACTCAAGGCAATAGGAGCTTTGGCGCGTTCTGCGATCTTGTCGACGGCTAGGTTGCGTGCAACTCGAAGAAGCCAGCCACGCAGCTTTCCTCGTTCTGGATCTGGCTCCCACTCAAGTACTTTCTTGTCAAGTGCGGCCAGGACTTCTTGGGCTACGTCCCGTGCATCGGCTTCTTGCAATCCTCGACGTTGAGCATACTCAAATAGCGCCCGTTCGTAGATGGAAAGAAACTCTTGCCAAGCATCTTCACTGCGTTGCTTGAGTCGGAGCAACAAGCTTTGCCGCGTTAAGGGTAGATCGGCCATGGTCTATTCTCTTCGTAGCTTGTTTAGCATTTGCCGACCCGCCTCATTGCGCGGGTTTAGCTCGAGTGACTTGCGGTAATTCAGAATGGAAAGTTCCTTTTTGCCTAGCTTGGCATAGCCTTCCGCTAGAGAGTCGAATGCATTCCAAGAGTTTGGGAACTCTTCTGAGTTCACTTTGAAGACTTCAATGGCTAAGTCCAACTCGCCTTGTTCCATTAGTAAATAACCCAATCGATTGAACTCTGCCTCCCGAACATAATACTCTTCCGATGCTTTGTTCCGTTCCAAGAATTCTAGGGTGCTCTCCGAATTCTGCTGATTGGCCAACTCAAGCAGACTCTGCGCCAAGGATCTTCTTTTAGGATATGGAAGGTTGGGCATTTCTTTCTCGAACGTGTCCGGACTGGTCGAGTATACGAAGTTGGTTATCACGGAATCTCCGTTTCTTCCAAACCGAACCAATCTTTCGCCATCGGATCTAACGAAAGTATCTTCCGAATAGGGTCGATAATCTTCCTCACCAATCTTCAGTCCTTTTCCTAGCACGACAATGGAGATAGCATCAGGTCTTGGCCACGCGCCAGCGGCAATGTCCTGACGAGACGGAGTATGACAGAATGTTCCATAGTAGTAGTTGCCAATAAACTCCGTGAGTTTGTCTTGAGGAACCGAAAAGGTTGCGGGGGAAGGAATGGCGAAGTCTTTCCGTTTTGGGGCATCTTTTAGCTGATTGAAAATCAAATCGAGCAGGGGACGGAAATCTACCACTCCACCTCCTGATTCTGGCGCCCGATTGGCGACGAAAAAAATTCCCAACTTTCTCTCCGGCACGATCGTCAGTGCACAGCGATAGCCGTCCATGCTTCCCCCGTGCCCAATTGAGCGTAGGTGTACTTGCGTGTTCGATTCAAGCGACGTATGAGATTCGAAAAAACCGTGGGTAATTCCATGGAATTCGGGCGCCGCTCGGAAGTGGGGTGCGAGAACTCGATTCATCATCGAGGTAGTCAGTAGTCGCCCTGCATCGTTGGAACCGTCTCTAGTTATGGCTTCCAAGAGCAAGCCCATATCGTTTGGAGTCATATCGATCGAAGAAGCAGGCGTGGTCACGTACACCTCGTATGGTCTAGGTTGGTATTGCCCCTGCTGCCATCCATAACCGAGCGCAAGGTGTTTTAGATTCGCGCCATCGACTTCGACAAAGCTATTGTGCATTCCAAGTGGCTCAAACAGTTCTTGCTGCATTGCTTCCGCATAGGAAAGACCTGTTACTTGTTCGATAATCGAACCCGCCAAAGTGACTCCGTAAGTGTCGTAACGAAACATTTCTCCTGCATCTGTGACTCGGCGTAAGTTACCTGACTTTAGGAAAATATCCAGGCCGACGCGCTTTGCTTTTCGCTCCGCGAGTGTCAAGTGATGATCGTACACATGGCGACCGGTACCGACTTGGTCGAAACCCGCAGTGTGGGTCAACAAATGGTTGATTGTGATCTCGGATGAGAATCCACACGGGTTTAGGACATTGGCAACAAACGGGTCGATCTTGTCGCTGCGTTTCAGCTTGCCTTGATCTAACAATCGGGTGAGAGCCAGGAAAGTAAGAGCTTTAGAAACGGAGCCGATCCGAAACAGGGATTTGTTCGGATCGACCTTGGTCTGCTTTTCTATGTTGGCTAGTCCAAATCCTCTCTTCAGAATTGTCTTTCCATCTTGAACCACGACTAATGCCAAGCCAGGAAGATGCTGTTCCTTTAGCATGCTACTGGCAACGTCATCAATCCCTTGGAAGTCAAGATGCGCCCGTTTTGTTTATTTGAGCGAGTCTTTGTATTCCGACTGCTTCTGCCCGCAAACGAACGCTTCAGGAGCAATGCGTGTGAATGACACGTTTCGATTGCGCATCGAGTGGACTTTAAATCCAAGGACTTCGCCACTACTGTCGCGTTCAAAATGCATCGTCGTAAATCGCCAGCTTTCATTGCGGAAGACATCAGGCACTACTGGATGGAGCATGATCGCGTTGAAACGAATGTGTTCGACGACCAAGTTGCCTTCTTCAATCCGAAATGTATAGAAGCAATCCAATTCATCGCTATAGTAGCGACCAACGTATTCTTTCAACCTTTCGTCGGTCATTTCCAGTGGTTCGTAAGGGCGGAGACGACGCATGCCCTCGGTGCCCTTGAAATTGGGAATGCAGATAGCGTATCCACCGGAGTCTTTTTCGAATCTCAATTGATTTGGTCCACTGATTCCAACCATCTCGAACTCCGCATCACCGATGGCTTTCAGAGGTATGCGAGGTCCTCCGTCAATCAGATAGTGCAGAGTGCCATCGAGAATCGAAATTTCTATCGTCCTGTCTACTTCGTCCCAATAGCGACCGACGAAACGCTGCATCGCTTCTCGCGTTGCCACAGCTTTCATTGGTTTGGTAGAGGTTACTTCTGCTGGTTTTTTGGGCGTGGCGTTCAAGAACACATCTGCGATCTTCAAGCTCAACTCACGTGCATTGGTTGCTGAAGTATTGGAAAGGAGAGCAATGGTCAGCTGGTTCTCAGGAAAGTGGCCCAAGAACGCGACGTAACCTGAGGTTGCACCGCCATGATGGATGAACTTTAGCCCCCGATACTCTTCCGTAAATAATCCGAGCGAATAATTTGTGCTTGTTTGATCATTGAGTTGGCCTGGAGTCAGCATCGCTCGCCAAAGTCCTTCGGATCCGAAGCGTTGCGATTGGACATTCATGGCCCATTTGGTGAAGTCTTTGCAAGTCGTCCAGAGGCCTGTCGAACCTGAGTACTCATCGTTTGGGAGTCTGGGAAATACGCCTAGTGAATCTCTGCTGTACGCGTAGGCCATCGCAGGGCGAAATTTGGTCTGACCAGTTGAGAAACCTGATTGACGCATTTCCGTAGGTTCCAGGATTTCCTCTCTGCAAAACTGGTGGAAGCTCTTTCCTGAAACGCGTTCCACAATTTCTGCCAGCAGCGTGTAGCCCGAATTGCAGTAAGAAGACTCTTCTCCAGGTTGGAAGTTGAGTTTGTGTTGTCGTTGAAGAATTCTCAATATGTGGTGCTTGCGAATGACATCTCCTGGAGCCCAGCCCGCCATTGCCAAAAGGCTGAGGCTAGTTCGCAAGCCACTACTGTGATTTGCGAGATGCCGTATCGTGATCGTGTCGCAGTACTCAGGCAGCTCGGGAACGTACTTGCGGACACGATCGTCGAGCGAAAGTTTCTTTTGCTCGGCAAGGACAGCGATAGCGAAGCCGGTGAAGTGTTTTGAAACGGATCCAACATTGAAAAGCGTCTTAGCAGGATCGATTGGCGTTGCATGCTCGACGTTCGCGGCGCCGAACGAATCTTGATAGACGATTTTTCCCTGGTGCACGACACCGACCGCGACACCGGGCGTCTTGGGCTGATCGTACTGGCTGAGAATCTCGTTGATCCTCTGTACTTTAGCCATGGGTAACGACTCTGGCTCTTGTTTCTCTTGGTGAGACTTTTTTGCAGAAGGTTTCGTACTAGGGTCGGACGCATCTTTTTGTAGATCCTTGTTTTGCCCAAGTTTTTTTTGCCCCGCACGACCATTTCTGCGGGTATACATTTTGTGGACGATCTGCCAACCTCCTTCAAGCTTCAGAAGCATGAAGTAGTCAACAAATGCCGGACCACTTGCAGGGAGAATTTCAACTTTGGCCATGGCGCAATCATGCTCATAGTCAACAAAAAGAACCTTACCGATTTCGTCAGTGGAGACTCCGGGTTTCGTAGAGGCGATGTATTCGGTTCCGGGCCAAATGCTCAGTTTTTCATTTCTAATTGAATATAGGTTCAGATCTGCGTGAAACGCTTGTTTCAGAAGCTGTGGCTTCCCTCGCGTAGAGCCCTCAATGTAGTTTTCAAGCGTCGATAGAATTGCCGCGTATTCCGGGTCATCTTGGTCTAGGCCCGGCTCATGGGCAGAAAGTGATAGGCAGTTCGCAAAGAGGATCCCAACAAAAAGCAGGAAAATGGCTCGGTTCTGTCCGTCAAGGCGACATGGAAAACACATTGGATTGATCCCCAGAGAGTCTGAAAAACTAATTGCTTCATAAGTTCCTCTGGAAAGTGCTTCCGATCTTATTTGAATTCTCAGAAGTTTTTGAACTTTCTGTCATTCCGCTTTTTTGCCTTGCAAACAGAGGTCTTAATCATCTGTTAACACGAAAGGAGTTGATACCTGGATGGAATCATGTTCTCTGTAGGGCGAGTCTGCCTGGAGTGGCTCAAGCACTAGTATTTCTAGGTCGTGGGAAAAGGAGTTGGAGTGAACTCTCGTCGTAAATTCCTGTGTGATACGTTCTCGTCTGTCTCAGGATTTGGGGTGGCTGCTGCCTTGACTGCGTTGAGCGGGCGTATGGCGATAGGTGAATGCGCAAGGAGCGAATTCGATCTACGGCCCGCAAAGGACGAAGCGACGGGTCTATCTTTGATTCGCCTACCAGAAGGATTCCGCTATGTCACCTATGGATGGACCGGTGATCCAATGTCCGATGGTTCTCCTACTCCATCGGCTCACGATGGAATGGGCGTGGTCACCGAAGAAAATGGCATCGTGACACTGGTTCGGAATCATGAAGTCAGTTCCGACCATCCTGCACTTCGAATGAAGAACGGAGCTCCTTACGATGTCCGCGCCGGAGGTGGCTGTACGACTTTGAAGTTTGATAGCCGGGCGGGCAAATGGTTGGAAAGCTTCGTTTCTATTTCAGGAACAAGTCGCAATTGTGCAGGTGGCGTGACTCCTTGGGGAACTTGGCTGACCGCCGAAGAAACGGTACTAGGAGCAGGGGGTTACGATCCTTACAATGAAAAGAATCTTAACTTCAAGCAGGATCATGGCTGGGTCTTCGAAGTTGATCCCAAGGGTGTCAAAAGACCCGTTCCGTTGAGAGACATGGGGCGGTTTGTGCACGAAGCAGTTGCCATCGATCGCAAGACGGGCATCGTCTACGAGACGGAAGATCGGGGGACTTCTGGGTTCTATCGATTTGTTCCAAAGGAAAAAGACAATCTTGCAGCTGGTGGCAAGTTGCAAATTGCCGAGGTCATCGGCCATGATGACTTGCGAGGCCACGTGGAGAGCGGGGCCGATTTCGATGTTCGCTGGCACACGATTCCTGAACCGACTCTGGCCAACACACCTGGTTTGGACCAACCCGATGAACTGGGTGTGTTCAAACAGGGCAAGCAACTCGGCGGTACGACCTTCTCGCGCTTAGAAGGTTGTTGGAGCGGCGAAGGCGTTATCTACTTTGACGCAACCAGTGGCGGCGCCGCCGAAGCCGGGCAGATCTGGCGCTACGATCCTATGAAAGAATCCTTGACTTTGCTTTTCGAAAGTCCTGGCAAGCAGATATTGAATATGCCTGACAACCTCTGCGTCAATCCGAGTGGTGGTCTGGTGATTTGCGAAGATGGCGATTACGGCGAAGACGAGTACCCGCAGCGAATTCACCTGCTTTCGCAAACTGGAATGCTAATGCCACTCGCCGTCAACGACATGCAGCTCAATGGACAGCGAGGATGGAAAGGCGATTTCCGGGGCCGCGAATGGGCTGGTGCAACCTTTAGTCCTGATGGCAAATGGCTCTTTGCCAACATTCAAACCCCTGGAATTACCTTCGCCATCACTGGACCTTGGGAAAGACTTGTTTCGTGATTCTGATCGCCGGTCGCAAATCTGGGCGTGGTGTTCTGCGATCAGAACTGGGCTATTGTTGCGGATAGCGTCGAACTTTGACATCGTTGTTTTGATTTGGACCCGGGTTGCTTCGCCCACTGGTGATCAGCTTCTCCAAAAGTGCTTGCATCTCTTGCAATTTCTCAGGTTCTGCAGCGGCAAGGTTTTTTGACTCGCCAAGGTCTTGGGAAAGATCGTAGAGCTGTAGACTCTGACTTTGGTCACCACCCTTGCCCCAACCGCCGGAGCCCGGCGCGGCAATATACTTCCAGTTGCCTTGACGCAAACTTGGAATGCCCTTGATGCTGCAGCTTATAGATGTAGCGCGAATCGGTTCCCGGCTTCCCTGCAACAGTGGTAGCATGCTAAAGCTATCTTCGCCCGCGTCTTCTGCAAGATCGACTTGAGCAAGTTCTGCGATGGTGGCCAGCAAGTCGGCTTGATGCACAAGTTCGTTATTCGTGCTGCCCGCTTCGACTTTGCCGGGCCAGCGGACGATAAACGGAACGCGGTGTCCGCCTTCCCATGCATCGGCTTTGTAGCCTCGCAGTGGACCACTGGGAAAATGCCCCTGCTTTTCCAGGCCCGCCACGTCAATGTACGGCGCGCAGCCGTTGTCACTGGTGAAAAGAACCAGCGTATTCTGGGCAGCGCCGTTGGTTTCCAAGGCATCTAGGACTTGTCCGACAACTGCGTCGGTTTCCATCACAAAGTCCGCGTACAGGTTGAGGCCACTCTTACCCTTCCAAGCTTCATTGACCGACAGCGGAGTGTGCGGTGAAGTTAATGGCATGTACAGCAGAAACGGTTCCGCTGTTTTGGCTTCGCGCTGGATAAAGGCAGAAGCTCGATCGCCAAGGGCGGGCAGAATCGGTTCCAGTGTCCAGCCTTCGAGTGCCGGACCTTGCTGACTGGCTTGATTCTTGATGAACAACTTCGCATCGGCATACTCGGAGGGAATGCCGACGGTCCGATCATTTTCGATGAAGCAATAAGGAGGCCAGTTGGGAACGTCCGTCCCGAAGTACTCGTCGAAACCCACTCCGCAAGGACCGCCAGGGATGGGTTGTGAGAATGTTTCTTGCCATGCAGCCTTTTGTTCATCCGTTGCTTCAAGATCCTTCTTGCCCTTATAGCCCGTCGTGCGAAAGAGTTCTTTTTTCTCTTTGCTTATCGGCCAGTTCCAGCCAAGATGCCATTTTCCGATACAGGCTGTCGTATAACCTGCTTTCTTCGCCAACGAAGCGATGGTGGTTCGTTCTGACGGGATCAGTGGTGGTCCCCACAAGCCTACGATGCCCGATTGCAATCGGCTGCGCCAGTGATAGCGACCCGTCAAAATCGTGTATCGCGAGGGTGAGCAAACTCCCGAAGAAGAGTGGCCATCGGTAAAGCGCATGCCCTGTGAAGCCAAGCGGTCCATATTGGGCGTCGGAATCTTGCCCCGGTCCGCGTTATAGCACTGCACATCGCCATAACCCAAATCGTCCGCGTAAATCACGACGATATTTGGATGGGAATATTTTGGAGTCTCTGCACTGGCTGAGCCTGTGACGAGAACAACACAAACAATTGCAATGGATCTTAGCTGCATGTTTATAAGTTCTTGTCGAAATGGTTTTGTCAGGTCTTTGGCGCTCCAGCGCGAGCTACTCAGCGCGTCGCACCAGATCATTTGCTATCGACAAGCTCAGGTCTGCGGAGTCGCGGTTTCATTACTGGTCGCAGCTTACAAATCGCGCCACGCGCCGCCACAGATCATCGCTCTTTTTCGTGGTGAGAAGGTGCGGAATGATCATGTTCGCAACGGTCCGGGGCACCTATCTTAGCTTGAACTATCTGGCAGATGCATTAACTATGTGCTCAAAACAAACACGAAAATCAACACTTTGAATGTCAGGAAATTGATCAGCGAAAGCCGGTGGCCACTCTTCTTAGGGGACCACAAGCTTGCAATAAAAAAACCAAATTGCTTGTAAGCTTTTTCAGAATTGCTAGTAAGACCCTTGGATAAAAGGAATTTCTGGGTTGCGCCGTCTTGGCGTAGCCGCCGACTCATGCAAGCACCGCATGTGTAGGCACGCATAAGGGCCGAACAAACGCGACTCATGCAATTGTATCGAGATAGTGCATTGGTTCACGTGGTCTGTCGGAGATGGCTCAGGAAAGGGGCAATGCAGAGTAAGCATACAGAACTGTTTTTATGAAGACGTATGACAATAAACAACGAGGCAAATGGGTCTTTCCGTACCGAATCGGCATTCGCGGTTTGCCGGCCTTCACGGCTGCCAGCAAGAATTTCCTGGTTCAGCGCGCGTTTTCGGTTGTATTGCTATCTGCCGTCACTCTAACTGCCTCAACTCTATTTGGTCAGGAGCCCACCAAAGAGGAAATTGAGAAGCTTGGTCGTCTTCTCGAGGAGGTTGCTGAGGCTCATGTCGATACAGCGACCAAGTTCACTGATTTGGATGAGGCACGCGAGTTCTTGAGTTCTATGAGCTGGGATCGTCTTCTCGGTGAATCTCTTGTTTCGGCAAATCAAGAATTCTCGCTCTGGTCGACAGCTGTGGACTCATTTACGCGTTCAGATAGTGCATGGAAAATTGGCCAGGATGAGCAGAATAAGTCGCTGTTAAAGGAGTTGATGGGGCAGGAACGGGTAATGGCGATGCGATATGACGTTGTCGAAGCTCTGAAACGCAAAGATCAAGTTGCCGAACAAAATGGTGAAACGACACTTGTCGCAACCGCTAGAGGCAAGGAAAAGGAGCGAATTGATCAGCTGCGCAGGTTAGCCGTATCGTATAGCACAATGATACACCAGATGTCTGTTGCTGATTATGCAATTGAGACGGGAAGTCTTGGCATCGCGACTGAAGCGCTTGAAGAATCCGTCAAGCAATCAGACAAGATTATTGGTCTAGTAGCAAATCGTTCTTCAAATCCGGACTATTATCTGTTTGAAAATGAACCGGAAATTCTCACTGGTGAGTCGACTCAATTTGCGTTGAACGTAGATGCTCCGCGTCCAATTAAAGTAGGGGTTGTGCCAAGAGTCAGGTCGCTTCAGGCCCTTTCACTATATCGACTTGCAACCAGAGGTGGCATCGTAGGTGATCCTCGCCGGCGTGAGCAGCAAAAGGAAGTCCTTTCAAAGGCCATCGAAAGCGCCAGGCTAGCGTTAGGCAGTGGAATCGGAGACGCGGCGGACGACTCGATAGCTGAGCTTGCATGGGGATGGAGTGCATTGGCGCTCGGTATATTTTCGTCTCTAGACAGACCATTTGATAAAACCGCCGCCGACAATCAGTACTTTCGGCAGTCGCTCGAGCACCTAGAGAATGCCATAGCGGGCCTTCCGGAAGGTTCAGGCATGAGTAATCGTCTTAAGCAGCTGGTAAATCAATTGGAAGCGCCTGAGTCATTTGTGCTGGCGTGCATCTCGGCTACAAGCGATGGAAATTTGAATGGGGCGCTGCAAGTAATGCGGCAGGCAGTCGTTCGGCATCGGGATGAAGCGACGTGGCGTCTGTATTTCGAGACGAGGATGCGCGCAGGTGCCGATATTAGTGCTATCAGAGGGGCCTTCGAGCAGGTTTTCGATAACCCATCCAGTCCTGAGGTCGCACTCCTAGATTCCAAAATTGCGATAGAAGAAGCATGGCATGTACTTTCAGAAAAGGAGTTGGTTGAGTTATCACCAAGAGAAAGAGCGGAATCTGCATCGATGCTTACTGGTAAGTTCGATGAACTCTATGCAATGCTTGCTCCGACCGGAATGCTTGCCGCGGACGATCGATTGCGTGCTAGGTTCGAGGCAACATCCGCTAATCTTCTTCACCTTGCTAACATCTTCGCACCAAGCCAAAGGCTGGATAAAAGGTTCTTCGCTCTTGTAGAAGACTCGCGAGTGCCATTGGAGAACCAAGTAAAGGGGATTTCCCAGGAACTCGAGAGAGCGGAAGCCGGATCAACGGAAGAGCAGCTGCTTTTGCAAGACCTCTATTCCCTGCGAGAAGCTCGCATCGGTTTGTATTTGGCATTGGGCAACGTTTCGGCCAAATACCTCATTCGAGATGGAAAGCATGTATATGAAGACGCAATGGTCGGTTACCAAGCTGCATTCGACGAGATTGGGAGCCTGCCTTTCGCAGTAAACCGGATACAGGCATTTGGGTCTCCGATGCTTGAGGGCTTGCAAGTAATTGAGAATTATGATGAAGATGGAACACAAATTTTGGCACGTGATGAGCGTGCCCGACGCGTCGAGATGGAAAACGTTTTTCAAGCTGCTTTCTCGATGCAGTTTGCGCCCTCAGTAGCCAGTTCAAATTCTGATCGCAGAGTGGATCAGAGTCGAGAAAGCAATGGAGCATCAGCGAGAAAGGCCTTTCTTGAGCTGTCTGCTCTAGGGCAGGAGGACGATGAAAGGAAGATAAAAGCCTTTGCGCTGCTGGTAAGAATCAAGGGTGTGTACGCAAAGGGCTCGGCGACGGAGCAAGAAATTGCAACGAGAAAGGTATTTGCGAAAGAGGTTTACCAGGATGCGCTCAAGCTTGCGCAGATCCCTCAGGATCTATTATCAAATGACGGAGTTCTGAATCGTCGACACTTGTTGAATGTCGACGAGACAATCATTGCATACTTATTGTGCAAAGCAATCGACTGCCGGGTTGCAGCATTTGCAATTTCAGAACTGCCTCAGGAGAAGGCTAATCTTATTCGATCTTTTGGGGTAGCACGAGATCGGGTTCAGGAAATAGTTAGTCGTCGTAGTTCCTTGAGAGAGAAGTTTGTAGAGCTTCTTGCTGATCTTGAAACAACTTCAGCCTTGTATTCTGGATCTCCTGTATTCTCTCACGAATACGCAGCCCGCACTGGGACCGGAAGTCTCTCCCAATACGATTTGACGGTCAGCCGCCTTGCCTCAGCCTTAAAGCGAAAGCCAAGCTCAAAATCCCTTTGGGAACGATATCTGCAGGCGCAACTTAAAAATATAAGAGCTAAGCAGGGCAATCAGTTGGATCGAGAAATGTTGACTGAGCTAGCTGATGCTACAAAAAATGGACTTGTAGCTAATTACGACGCCGAGTTTTATCGCGGGCTGATACTTGAGGAAATGCGGGAATTTACGAACGCAATTGCGGCTCAAAGAAGTTCAGCACTCTTCGCTTCAACGGAGCAGGATCTACTTCCTCTCTCAGAGCGAGATGAGGTTACAGCGCGGTTCCTCCAGGCATCTGCGAAAGCGATTGAGTTGGAGATTGGACGATAACAGGGTGTTTTCAATATTGGAATACTTGCATGAGATACATTGTTAAATTCACTGCTTTGTTCGTAGTCTATGTTTTGTTTCTTTCGTTTCAACTGCGCGGTGAGGGGAGGAAGTCTTTGGTCCGTTCCAACGGAGACCTGGGAGTTTGTAAAAAACTCGTAATGACTCCGAAGCGAGGTGAAGATTCTGTGGTCTATAGTCAGCCCGGGGGCGGTGGCCAGACGAAAGTGCAGCCATACTCTTTTTTCTTCTTACTGAAAGAAGAGGATGGTTCTGTGGGCAGCGGAGACTTCTACCGAGTCGGTAACGGTCTGGGCAAAGCAATTGGGTACGTAAAAAAAGAATCCGTTACTGAGTGGAATACTCTGTTTTGCCTTAAGCCTTTTCCGGCGTCAGGAGATAAGGTTTTCCGTGTGAATTTACCAGGCGGGAACACCGCCGAATACACTTCCGTTGCGACGGGAGATAGTGCTTCCTGCTTTGTGCTGTCAGCTGATGTCGAGGATAAGAGTGTAGAGGAGCAGGAAACTGTTTATGACGTACTGCTTTATTCCGGTGAAGCGCGCTCCGACAAAATGACAAAGGAACAACAGGCCTCGTTCAAGGAAGACTTTCAGGTGTCTGATGTCCCATTGGAAATCGTATTCGTCATCGATACTACAAGTAGCATGAGTCCACTAATTGAAGTTACCAAGAGTGTGGCCCGAATGGCATCAAGCCAGCTTACTTCAGGAGATGCTGCGACACAAAATGCAAACGTTCGATTCGGACTCGTTCAGTATCGCGACAAAGACGGCGGGGATGCATTCGATGCAAATGTATGCTGTAGGCTTACAAAGGAATATAAACGGTTTACGGATGCACTTGACAATTTAGGGGTTAATGGAGGCGGAGACATTCCTGAAGCAGTCGCGAAGGCGATCGAGACATCCATAAAAAAGGGAGAGCTTGGTTGGAGTGAGTATGCAAACCGTCATCTTGTGCTACTCGGTGACGCTCCAAACAAGGATGGTTATGGGCCATCACTGGCTGAGGTATCTTCGATGTGTCGGCCATCCGCAAATAGCGATGGCCAAGTGTCGATGGAAGAAGTTGCGATTCAGTCGATTGTGAATGGAGACAACAATGAAGCCATATCTCAGTTCAGCGATCTTGTTTCCACGACAAATCCGGATGGTGGTTTCTTTGCGAATGTGGTGAGCCGTGACCCCGAATCTGCAGAAGCTCGCGAGGCTGCAGACAAGCTCGCGAGGTATCTAAAGTCGGCATTTGAAGCTAGCTCTGCTCTAAGTTCTGGCGATGTGACGAAAGTTATGAAGCTCGCTGAACAGAACCCTGACAATGCGATGGTGGCGCGTACTTGGCGCATCGTTCAGAGCAATGGAGATCCAGCTACAACTCCTTCTCTTTTCCATGAAGGCAAAGCCGCGATCCGGAATCCTGCCGGAAAGCTTGTTGCCGAACGGAAGGTGTTGGTGTTGCAGGACACGATGAAACGGCTGGGGTCCAACCTTGAGAATTTTGCTACCAACATGGAGGGTCAAGACGTCGAAGATATTCCGGATGCCAATTTTATTCTTGATATTTTGCAGTCTGTTCTCGCCCGACAGATCTCTGGTGATACGGAGACACTTCGTGGTGCTCGATTGGCGGACTTGATTGCCAATGAACTCCCAATTCAGACGCCTTCACTGTCTCTCTCTCCAGACGATCTGTTGCGAATGACCAATGAGAATTTCAAAGAGTGGACTCAAGAGGTAAAGGACGCCGCTGCAGTTGCGAAAGCGCTCGTAGAAAAAAACGAATGGACCGCAGGCGGCCTGGATTCTGGCGACAAAAAATCGAACTATGCCTTTATCTCGATTAAGGATCTTCCGTGACAACTTTGCCCAATGATAGCCTCGGAAGCAACGTTAGGAATGGGGCAGTGTTGGAAATTGAAGGTCTGGTGCATCGGATCACCAGTCCTGAAGATTCAACCAAAGAATTGTTCAGAGTTACGGTAGATCAGTTGGTTCAAGTCAGAAGTGGCAGCTTTACCGCGTTACTTGGGGACAGTGGATGTGGAAAAACGACGCTTCTGTCTATTCTTGGTTTGTTACGGCGTCCATCGGATCCGTCCGCAATTTCCAGATTTCGGCTCAGTTGCGTGGGAACAGCTGGCGAACCTGCTACTACAGATGTCGCAGAACTCTGGAAAGCGGATCGGCAGTTCGAAATTGAAGATTTAAGACGCAAGCACATTGGTTTTGCTCTGCAATCCGGTGATTTACTTGCTTCGTTAAACGTTCAGGAAAATATTGGATTGCCTCTCAGGCTAAACGGATATCACAATCCAGCATATTCGGAACGCGTTCAAGAGTTACTAACGTTTTTTGAGCTCGATAACGAGGACGAAGGTGAGGAGGAGAGAACCATCGAGAAAAAGACAGCTAAAACATCTGTGACATCGGTGGAACGCAAAGTTGGGATTCCAATTGCACTGCGTCGCGTCAATAAACTTTCTGGCGGCCAGTTTCAACGTGTTGTTTTGGCTCGGGCGATCGCACATAGACCACGCATCGCGTTCGTCGATGAACCGACTTCAGCACTAAACAAGACTTTGGCTCGTCGCGCCCTGGGACACCTTTCTGAGACTCTCAGGCAGGCCGAACACCCTGGGGCAGTTGTTATGATCACACACGATCAAGCGCTCGCCGATGAATTCGCCGACATGGTGGTTCGAATGGAACCAGACGGAAAGTACTCCGGCAAAGTTTGCGAGGTCGACGTCCGATCTGAACCAGTGGGACTAGCGTGAGATGAGGCGTTTTCAACTATATCACGAACTGACAAGACTAGACATCGAACGTCTTTGGAGTTCAGTCCAGCATCATGTCGTTATCGTCGCAGGAATTTGCTTGCCGATACTACTATTGTTGGGATTGAAAAATGGGCATGTGACTGAATTGAGGCGAGCGCTTAAAGAAAGCCCAACCGGAACGCAAATAACTTTAAGTGTTGGGACCGATGGCGCACTGCTGACGGCGGAGATTGTTGAGGAAATCGGCGAGAATCCCCGGGTAAGCCTTGTTGTTCCTCAGTTGCGAAGACCGGTGTTGCTAGGTTCGGCAGAATCTCCAATACGTGCAACTTTGTATACAACGGAGGTAGGTGATCCCATTCTGAAGAGCCTTGGAGTGGATCAAGAAGCGTTTTCAAAGGCAAACGCGATTGTCTTGTCAAAGAGTGTCGCAGAACGAACTGGTGTTCAGGAAGGAGGGGCAGTTACTGCGACATTAAGCCGGAGTCGCGGGAATGTTGCAGAGACCGCAGAAGTTGAACTAGAAGTCGTAGCTGTTATCGAGCGATCGAAAAAGAGTGAGAGCGATTCTATTGGTTGGGGAACGGTTGAGCTGCTTACAGCCTTCGAGCAATATGCGTATGGATACGGTGTTCCTCAGTTTGGGTGGCCTGCCTTTCGAGTCCCCGCACAAACATCCTATCAAGGCTTTCTTATCTTCTGCGAGCCTGGAGACTTCCTGACCGAACGCGACATCAAAAAACTAAAGTCACGGGGGTTTGAAACGAGCTTGATTGAGGACGAGGAAGTTCGCACGCTCTACGGCGCACTCGACTCCAGCAAGCTTGAGGGCTATGCGGTTTTCTCAGTAATGATGTCCACAGAAGCAGCACGTTCAAAGAACGGTTACTTGCCGGCGGAGATAGTTGAGATAACTGATCCAAAGGACGACTTAGCAATCTTCTGGAATCCTACGGTCGTTGCTGAGCTTGACGGAAGGCCGTTCCGTCTAGTCGGTGTTAGCTTGGCAAAGTGGAGTTGGTTGAAGGATTCGTTTGTGGATCGCGAGAACTGGTTTGGCTACTCCGACTCCTTTGACCGGATAGTCTCTTCTTCGTTTGATGGCGATTTAGACATCACGAAACTGCAGTATAAAAGCCTGTTGCTGCCTTTGCAGGTCAAACGGGTGGTAAAAGAAGAAGCCGATGAATCGGATTCAACTCTATCTGATTCGTTGTCGCCGAAATCTGAGGTGCAGGACACTGATCGCGCTGGTGTAGCTGATTCTGAATTCGCCGCTCTTACAGAAGAGAGTGTTCCTGTGGATGCTAGTGGCGGAGAACCGGCACTTCCTGTGGCCATCGTACCTTCCGCCTTGATTTCGTACTTGCGAGACTACGATGACAGTAAGGATAAACACCGATTGTATCTTCACCAAAGGTTAAGTAAAACCCCTGTCCCGTTCGTAATCCGACCGTTAAAGA
>JBCCEO010000019.1:0-23557 GCA_039030255.1 Planctomycetota bacterium
AGATGATGGCTACGAACAAGAACTGCTTATGGAGTTCGATCGCATCAGCCGCGCGGTGGTTTTAGCCACATTGCTTTCCGCCATTGCCCAAGGACTCACCGCAGGCCTCGGCTACGCGGTCGCGGGCATGGGTTTTCTTGCGTTGCTCATCATGCTGACTACCGCATTTGCCATGGTTCCCTTCGTTGGCCCAGCAGTCATTTGGCTGCCAGTTTGCCTTTACATTGGAATCTACGAAGAACGGTATCTTGCAGCCGGACTGCTCGCCCTGTGGGGCGTCCTGGTTGTCGGAACAATTGATAACTTGGTCAAAGCAGTTGTGCTGCACGGCCAATCCCAACTTCATCCACTCCTTGCTCTACTGAGCGTTCTAGGCGGCGTACAAGCCCTGGGTCCGATCGGAATCGTCGTTGGCCCCATGGTTGTCGCCATGCTGCAGACATTGCTCGGCATCCTGCAGCGCGAGCTTATTCACTTTGACAAACAAAATCTGTTGCTTGCTCCAGGCGGTTTGGCGGGGGGCGCTTCTGGACAAGGCGACAACGTGGCAGGCAGAGAAAAAGTCAGCAAACGCAAGGCAAAGCAATCCGACAAGGGCGAATCCAACCCGAGTCTGAATTCGACCGATACTGAAGATACCTTGAAGGTCCCTGACAATATGGAAGATCCTGGCACGGACGAAAAAGATCCCTAGAGATTGATTAAACTCCTCAAGCAACCATTTCCCGCGGATCCCAAGAGACATCGAATTGACATGCCCGAACTGCCTGAAGTAGAAACCATGTGCCGTGGGATTCATCCCATCATTGGTCGATCCATCAAAGCGGTCCTACGTCCAAAATGTAATTATCGCCCGATCTCGATTCAACCAACTGCACCGACCATCCAGAAGCGAATTGCAGGCAAGAAAGTGAGTCAAGTGACTCGCCTGGGCAAACGGGTCCTAATTCATGCTGGTGGTCACGCTTTAATCCTTCAACCGAAAATGACAGGGCTCGTATCGCTCGAGGATCCACCAGACTCCGATCATGTGCGACTGCAATTGGACTTTGCCGGACGCCCCAATCTGCGACTTTTGTTCTGGGACCGACGTGGCCTGGGAACTGTCGAGCTATTGAAAGAACATGAAGTCGATGAGCGAATTGTCAACGGCCGACTTGGTCCTGATGCCCTAGAAATTACAGCAGAACAGTTCAGTCAAAAACTTGACGCAACTGCTAGGCCGATCAAGGTTGCACTGTTGGATCAAAAGCTGCTTGCAGGAGTAGGCAATCTTTATGCCTCTGAAATGCTACACGTCGCAAAAATCAATCCTGCTAAACCCTGCAATCGAGTTTCTACCAAGAAAAAGAAACTGCTATTCGATGCAATGCAACGTATTTTACTCGATGCTATCGAGCAAGAAGGCTCGACACTCTCCGACGGAACCTATCGGAACGCCCTAAATGACCCTGGCAGCTATCAGAATCAACATCTGGTCTACGATCGAGCTGGGCTGCCCTGTCCATCCTGTGCACAATCGGAGATCCAACGCATCGTTCAGGCCCAGCGTTCAACTTTCTATTGCCCAAAATGCCAAAAAGGTTAATCGGAGCTTACTGATCTTCAAATCCGGTTGCATCATACAAAGGTAGATGTCGGTAGGTCACTTCGAGTGAAAGTAGATTCATCGTGGTCACGTAGAGTCGACCGCCGTAGCGAGCCCATAAATCTGGTGTTGGTGTCACGGGATTCCAACTTCCCTCGTATCTACCGCTTGTAACTTGGTTGGCAACCAACATTGGATAAAGTTCGTCATCCCAAGTTTCCCAGGTCTCGCCACCCATATGAAACATGACTTGCGTTGCATAATACCAGTAATAAGTATCACGCTTTGAAGCCTCGGGCGTGCCACCTTCAGGAAGATTTTCTAGCAGGTGCTCTGCTCCCAGCTTCATAGCTTCTTCGTCCCGCTGCCAGCCGGTGTAAAGACGCATCAGCAAGCCGACGCTGGTCATCACAGAAGTGGGCTTGAGCCCATGGCCTTGGGCAGCATTATCTGCCGCATATGGATTGTAACGGTACAGATGTGGCTTGCCGTTGACGTCCTGACTGAGATCTAAGAATCCACGCAAACGAATCAACACAGATTCATCAATCTGCAAACCTGCTAACTTGCCGCTCATGAGAGCCATCATGAACCAACCTGAAACGCTGGTGTCAGAGCCTCGACCAGGACTGTAACGCCAGCCGCCGCGACGCTTGTCTTGACTCGTTGCAATAAAATCTAACGCGAGCTGCGCCGGCTCTTTCAAGTCTGGATCCTGCGTCATTCCATAAGCTTCACACATTGCGATGGCTGCAATCCCATGAGAATAGAGCCAGGCGTTTTGATCCGATGCTGGATTCTGCGGAATGTAGAGATCTCCATTCTCGCTTTGATTCTCCGCCAAGAATTTGACCGCCTTCTTACACACCTCTGCATACTTGAAGTCTTTGTGCGTGTATCCTGCACCTTGAAAAGCCAGCAATGCTAATCCTGTGGCTGCGGTATCGCTAGTCATTAACACTTGGGTATCAAAATCTTGTAACCGCCATGAGCCATCATCGCGTTGGTATTTTGCCAAGAACTCAAGACCGCGTTCGATGGCCAACTCAGTTTGCGGTGCGGCCGCGGTTTCCTCGGACGCGGCTTTGTCTCGAAGCCGTTCGATCCGTTGTTGAAAAGCGGGTTTCGGAATCGAGATTCGCCCAGCCGCCAGCGGCCCACCGATGTTACGACGTGCAAAACGCTGCGTTTCCAAATCGCTCATTCGGATTTCGCGGGCCATTTCGTTTCTTTGCGGAAGCAATTCGCCGCCAGAGCTTGAGTTCCGCGCGATCCCGCCAGTTCCAGTAGGGGCGTTAATCGCCAATAGATTCGAGGCCGAGCTCGACCGTCGTCTCGCATCACGATTGCCGGCGATCTTCATCGTCTCACCCTGCTGATTTCCGCCTGACTTTTCAGCCATACTTGAAGCATCTGGCACCGCAACACTGCCCTTTGTTGGCGGGCCTCCTCCGCGACGACTATCGCTCTTTTGAAAAGGACTCGAAGCCTCACCATTATTTGGCGAGTTTGACTGCCCAGTTGTATTAGCCCTTTCGTTACGAACCATTTGGCCCGTGGATTCACCAATTTTGGAAGGCGTACTTGGACTTCCGAGCGAATTGCCTACCATGCCTGTCGCAGAGCCATCGCTGCGGCTGCGACGGCCACCACCGCTGTTAGCCAAGACATTGGACTGCAGTTGCCCGCTGTTGGATCCGGAGTTGGAATCTCCTTGATTGGGTGAAACAGAGGGCGCCGATGGGTTTGTCATTTGGCCGACTATGCCCGTTAGGCCACTGCGTGAACGCTGCATCGTTCTGCCGCTACCGGTAAGTCCGGCAACGTCGCTGCCAGCCGCATCACCATCAGTCGCCGCATTTGCCAGTTGAGATGGGCTAACTCCCTGGGTTCCGCCAGCCAAGCTTGGTGAGCCATCCCATGTTGGCGCTTGCGGCATACCCACGGTTGCATTGGAGCTGGCTGCCCGTCCAGCAGTACCGGATCTGGAAGTAGTCAGTTGCGAAGCTCTAAGCTGCGGCGCTGCAACCTGTTCTCCCGCAACGGCGTCTACACCTTGCACCGGCATTGAGCTTGGGGCAGCGGGCCCCGCACGCCCACCGGCGGTATTGCGTTCAAAGGCAGAAGAATACTGGCCAGTGGTCGCCTGGGGAACTTGCCTTGCCTGCTGCCGCTCCATGCTAGGGGTCGTAAGGCTTGGTGCTGTTGTGAATTCTGGAAGTTGACTGGCGGACATCACCGCAGCTTGCTGCGATACGCGATTGCTCGAATTCCTAGCTGGCTGCGTCGCTGGGTTTGCCGCGATTTTTTCTATCGTACTTTCAGGAGACGCTGCATCTGGTGTCGCAATCCTGGAAGGCCGGAAAGTTGGCTGGGAGTTGCGTTGAGCCTTAGACATCCTCGATGCCGATTGGGAGCGCTCTGCTGAAGACTCACGCCGCTCATTGCGCTGCATATCAGCAGCCCTGGCTGCAGAGGCAGAATTCCTAGGAGCATCCAACATGGCAGACGACGACGCCGGACTTTGGCGCGAGCGGTTCGCATTGGCTTCGGATGCGGAAAGTTCAGGACTATCCTGGATCTGAGGCATTTGATACTCGACTTGGCTTTCGATTTGTCGTTCGGATTGCAAGTCGCTTCTCGAAAGCTCCGCCGCCTGATCATTGTTCGTTGGCAATGCTGGAGAGGCACGATTCTGCTCAATCAAATGCGGGTTGGCATTCCGCTGCACTTCTGGAATCGGGCTCACTAAATTGTTCACCGCGGATTCTGCCAGATTCACGGCCAGTTTTTCGGTAAGCTCAACCTCCGTTGCTTCGTGTTGGGTGGGCAAGTGTGTCAAGTAGTCGGGACGCGCGCCATCCTGACTCGTTGAAGTAACTCTTTGGTACTGTGGAGCCTGCAGCGACTCGCGTTTCAACTCGTGCCTTTGTTTTGCAAGCTTATCGAGCATGTCTGGCCATAGCCGTGAGAAAATGACCACGTTCATGGCCCCAACCAGCATGAACAAGTGAACCAGAACACTAAGCAAGAATGCCATTTGCATGGACTTTTCAACAACCCGGCTCACCAACGTTCGAAGTACTACGGACATGAGTAAAAGTACGATGGGTGTTGCTACGACATAAGCCCAAGGGTTGTAGTGCAGGCGGGCATCATGGGCGTCGAGGTAAACGAAAGCGACTCCAATGATCGACGCACCCAAGATCACCAGAATCAAATTGAGCGGCCAAAATGCGAAATCCTCTTCAAAATCATCGAAGGAGGAAAGTGGCTCCTTTGGATTGGACGTCTCCATCGCCATGGCTAGCTCCCTTCCTTGTCAATCGAAAGGGAATAGGTCGCTCCGAGCTTCAAGCAAATGTCCATCACAGTCACTGGCGATTGTAACGCCACGTTACGGTCTGCTCGGATACTGACAGACTGTCCAACTGGGTTATTGGCAACCGCAGTACGTAGCACGTCCTCAAATTCGGCCTCTTGCAGAAACTGTCCGTTAACAAAAATTGCGCCTTGCTCATTGATATTGACTACCAATTCTTGTGGCTCGACTGTCATTGGTTGTGCATTCGCGGCGGAAGGCAGAGGAACGTCTAATTCCTGGTCTTCCTGGCTCAGTCGCGTCGCAACCAAGAAAAAGATAAGCAGCAGAAACACGACGTCTATCAGCGGAGTCATGCTGAGGACACCTAGTACTCGACCGCGATTTACTCGAACTGCCATTTTTCACCAAGCTACAAGCAAACTAATTCACAAATCACTGCACCCAAAGAGAATTGCTATGCCCGTTGCACTGGAGGACGCGCGGGCGGCGGAGGCTCTGCAGGTCGTCCTTCCTCGGAAGACTTGCGTCCCTTAGATTCGGCCAAAACCCTTCTGGTCAAACCTCTTGAACTAAGGTCGTATCGAGCCTTGCCTTCAAAGGATTCGAATCGCGGACAGAGCTTACGAAAATCATGTTCAATTTTGGCTAATACTCGTGTGATCTTGCCCTCGAAATAATGTGCGAAGATTGCCGCCGGAATTGCAACTGCCAAACCACCAAGAGTCGTCACGAGAGCCAAATAGATTCCTTCGGCGAGTTGTTCAGCCTTGTTGCCACTGGAACCAATCGTGGTGGTATTGTAAAAGGCAATAATCATGCCCCATACGGTTCCTAGCAGACCAATGAGCGGGGTTACAGCAGCAGCCAGTGTTAGCCAGCGCACATTAGCGTAAAGCGCTTCGCTTTCACGTTGGGTGCCTTCGCTGATCGCATGTTCTATTTCAGGGACAGGACGACCGATTTTCTGGAGCACATCTTCCAGTATCCGAGACGCCACCGAAGGATGGTTCTTGGCAACTTCATAGAAGCCTTGCGGGGTACCCGATGCCGTATCGTCGACCGTTGATTTCACTTCCCGGCGAACCGCTCGCGGATAAACTCTTGACGAGCGCAGCCCGTAGGCTCGCTCAATGGTTACCGTCACAACTAACAAGCTCATCAGAGCGATCGGGATCATCAACACGCCGCCCTGAATGAGCAACTCTTTGAGATTGATACTCCCTTTTTCCTCTCCGTTGCTGTCGCCGCTGGCAATATCAGCGTCATTTGCTGCCGCCTCAGCTGCGAGAACTTGTAGTTCTTCGGCGCTAATACCCGCGTTGGGATCCTGCGGTTCGTCGTCGGACTGTGCCCAAGCCAACGAACCTATGGCCAAGATGCCTAGGAAAGCGAAACCAACTGCCAAACTTGCGATACCGCGCTCGCGCAGAAAATCGACCATGAGTTGCTGCCAATCGTCAGGTAATGTCGTTAACTGAAAAGAGTAGTCTTGTGTGCATCCGAAGCTAGTTTGCGTGGCACACCATGTTGTGCGATTCATACTGCACGAAGCGTTTCCGCCTAGCGCAGCTTTTGGAGGTCTCCGAGACGCGCTTTGGCCTGAGCTACGAGTTCGTGTCTAGAATGTTTCTCAACAATGAATGTATAGAACTCTCGTGCTGTATCGATGACTTTCTTTCTAGCATCGCCTCCTAGAGAATCAATCAAAATCTCGCTACAACGCGCCGCTTCAAAGGCACTTTTTGCCTGCCAGTTTTTGATCGAATCAGGTGCTTTCTCACCGCCGTAGCCAAACATAACGCGCTGAAACTCCGGAATTGCCTTATCGAACTCCCGTTTTCCAAAGTGAATTTCACCCATCATGAACCGCGAGCGAGCCCCCACTTCAGTCCGGTAGCCTTCCGCTACATTGGAGTAGATTCTCAGCGCTTCCTTCATGTCTTTTTGCTGCTGCTTGCAGAATCCCAATTCATAAAGTGCAGTGGGAAGGTAGCTGGATTTGGGATACCGCTGCAATACGACATTGAGCCACTGTTCGCATTGGCTCCAGCTTTTGGTTTCACGCAAGCACTGCGCGCCATGCAGATAAATAAGTTCTCGGACTTGGCTGGCAGTCACATTGTTTTGCCCCTTTGCCTCCAATTGTTGCCGAGCCTGCTTATAACCCTCTAGGGCATCCGTGAACTTTCGCTGTTCAAAAAAGCACTCTGCATTCATGAACAGAGCATCTACGACTAACGCTCCCGCTGGAAACTTTTTGGTCTGCTGATCGAAAGAGCTGGCTGCCTCGGTGAATTTCGCCTGCTGAAACAAACTCCAGCCAAGTTTATAGAGCGACTTTTCTTGCAAGTCCGCCGCTTGTGTTTGTCCTAGTGATTTTCGATATCCGGATGCGGCTTCTGCATATTTCTCCTGGTCGTAGAGAGCTTGTGCCATCATGTATGTCGCTTCACCGGTGTATTCGCTGTTCGGATAATCCTTCGCGATAAGCGCGAAGTAGCGATTCGCAGATTTCTGATCGTCCGAGTCCTGGAAGTTCCATGCAAGCTCATAGAGCACTTTTTCCTTGGAAGGATAATCGGGTACCTCCTCTAAAAGCTGGGCGAATAGTCGATTCGCTTTCTTCAACTTCTTGGTATCTGTATAAGCTAGCCCCAGTTCGTAGAGCCCATTGCCAAGCGACAATCCTTGGGGATTGGTTGCAAGAAAATCTTCGAGGGTCTTGATAGCCTTGTCGACTTGATTCAACTTTCGCAAACAGACGCCCTTGGCCAAAGCCGCTTCACTCGCCAATGCCCCACCACTGAGTTTTCCAGTCACTATTTCTAGTTCTTTTAGTGCCGCATCAAATTGTTCTTGTTGCATCAAGCACCAAGCAACTCCGTACTGTGCAAAATTGCTGTAGCTCGCCGCCTTGGGATTCCCCACGATGGCTTTGTAACGGTTGATTGCTCCCGCATAGTCGCCCGTAGATGCGGCCAATTGCCCGAGTTTATACTCAGCCTGCGGACGTAAGCGGCTCTGCGGGAAACTCGTCAATAAATCTTCCAGGGCTTTCTTTGCAGCAGGCACCGCGTTGGTTCGCTGCTGCGCTTCCGCCAGCAAAAGCAATACTTCGTCAGCCGACTCCCAGTTAGAACTGGCAGCCCGGCTGGCCGTGAATTGTCGAATTGCCTCTGCGTACCTTTCTTCGTAGTGCAAAGAAGCGCCGAGAATGAACAATGCTTCAGCTTTTTGTCGCGGCTGACTGAACTTATTCAAGGATCCATTGATCAACTGAATCGACTTGCTGTATTTCCCGTCCAGGTAACAGGACATTGCATTGCGAATGGTCCAGAGGTTCGCCGAAGGGTTATTCGGTTCAACCTTAAGAAGTTGTTCGTAAGCTTGGCTTGCTGCGGCATAGTCTCCATCCTGCAGCAGAGTTTCTGCAGCGACATAAGCAACGTCATTGCGAAGCGGATCTTGCGGAAACTTGCTCAAGAACCACTTTGACCATTCTCTTGCCTTGGCAAAGTCTCGAAGCTGCAATGCGGCGAAGGCAGCATTGTACGCTGCTCTAGGAGCCAAGGGATCATCCGAGTGACTCCTTGCAATCACTTCGTAAGCAGCGCTTGCCCGTTTCATTTGACCAGGCATGTTGTATAGAGCATCGGCAAAGTCCATCTTGAGCGTAGCCGAATCCTTGGCCCACTTGAGAGCCTCTTCCAACATTCCCTGGGCCTCAGCAAACTTGTTTTGCCGATTTAAGGTAATGGCCATCCAGTGAATTGCATCCTCGGCCAACGCATCCTTTGAACCGGTCGCCTTTCGGAATTGCTGAATTGCTTCGTCATACTTCCCCTCTCGGTACAAGGCTTGGCCTACCGAGACGGCTGCCGCTGGTGCATATTGGGACTTGGGGAAACGTTTTAATAGCTCGTTGTATTTTGCGGTCGACTCTTTTGTTTTTCCCTGTTTCGAATATGCAAAGGCGAGACGCAGAAGGACATAATCTGCCATATCTGCATTGCCAGCCAGGCCATTCAGCACCTGCTCCGCTCCACCAGCATCATTGTCGGCCAGCATGAGATCAGCCAACCGAATACTTACTTCAGATGCCAGCGGATGGTCTGCGTGTTCCTTGAGAAAAGCCTGATAGTCGGCCCTTGCTCGACGAACATTCTTGATCTCCTCATAGGAAACCGCGGCGGCGTAACGCGCATCCGGACGTAGTGGAGAATTCTTGAGTGCAGAATTGTCCAGCAGTTTTCGGTAGTACTCTACGGCCTTTTTTGCATTCCCGCCGTTGTACTCGATTTCGCCAAGATAGAAGTAAGCCTGATCAAGGACATCGCTCTTGGGATATGCACGCAGGAAGTCGGTCAAACTCTGACGGGCTGCGGAAAAACCACGCTGCTGCTGCTGCCTATCTGCTTCAGCACTAGCTTCTACATACTGGCACCACCCCAAGTTGATCATTGTCTCTTCGCGCAAATCCGACTTGGAATCGGCCAAAGCTGTTTTCAAAGAAGCGGCGGCTTTTTCATACTGTTGCAACTGAATATAAGCCAACCCCAAGTAGTGATGGGCCTTACTCGCTAGCTTGTTCTCAGGGTATTGCTGGATAAACTTTTGCCACTCTTGAGTCGCCAATTCAAAGGCGCCATTATTGTGGAACTCCGCTGCATCGGCATACACCGAGATGGCCTTGTCATCTTCCGCACCTGATGGTTGTGCCAGCAAGGAACCGTCGAGCAACAAGCCGAAAAAAACCACTACGGACATTTGCTTAATGAACATCCACTCTCCCTCACCTCGCACCAATAGTTTCGCCAGCATCAGTCCCTACCTATAGCCCCACATCCGTTGCGACCTATGCGATCAGCGAAAAGTCTGTATCGACCGCAGGGTTCCTTGGGTTCATCCTAAAACTGGAAGAATTACTCGTCCTCCAACATCCGATCTTAGTTTACCGGTTTGGAAATCGACCGCAAAGCTTCCCAGGTTTCATTCAGCACTAATGCAATAGGAATGCCTCCACCAATCCCTTAAGTCAACGTGTGCCACCCAGGTTTACACGGATGAATATTGGCTTTCTTTCGCAAAAGCCGGGTTTTTTAAAGCAATTGATTGCGTGCAATCCCCGAAAAACTTGCAATCCTTGAGTCGACAGTTGCCAGATGGAGTGTACTTTACGCTCCCTTGCTCGACCTGAGGACAGAATTCGCTCGAAAATTGACAGCTTTTGTTTCAAGTGGTTACACTTTCGGTAGGTGAGCAAAAGGGTCTGACAATGCAACAATACGCATGGAACAACTTCATCGCACTCGTATTGCTTTCAGGATTTGTACCGCCTTTAACGGCCAAGTCTCAGGAAGAGCCGCTTGCCGACTTAATTGAACGCGCTGAAAAAAGTGTGGTTCGCATAGAGGTTCAAGGAAGAGATGGCCCCAGTCTTGGCAGCGGCTTCATTGTCGATGACCAAGGCACAATGATCACAAACTGCCATGTGCTCGCCGGTGCTAGAGAGGCCACCATCCACTTTCCAAACGGCGACGAGGGTCGTGTTCTGGGCACATTCGCGATCGACGAAACTCGCGATATTGCGGTTACCCGAATTGACCGGCGAGATGCTCCTCCACTTTCGCTTGCCGCCCAGCATCCAAGAAAGGGCGAAACGGTAACTGCGCTTGGCTCACCTCATGGCCTTTCTTTCACGGCAACAAATGGAATCGTATCCGCCATTCGCCCCGGCGAAGAAATTGCGGAGGACATTGGGAAGTCGGGAGCCAGCGGCGATTTCGGGACTTGGATTCAAGTCGATGCAGCGATCTCTCCTGGCAACAGTGGTGGGCCGCTAATTAATCGAAAAGGGGAAGTCGTCGCCATGTGCACGTTGGCCTCCCAGGGAAGTGCACAGAATTTGAATTTCGGCATTTCGGCTTCGGATATAAACGAGCTGATAAACACTTCTGTTCGCCGAGGTCAAATTACAAGCTTGCGAGACGGCGCTGCCAAGGTCCGAATGAGTCAACCGACTGGTGGCGGCCCAAGTTCTCCGATCGCAGGCGGTTCAGTGCCCTCAGGAGCAATCGCGGACTATATCAAGAACGGCCAGAGCGAATATAGCGACCTAGTACGAGGACTGCGGATGGAATCCGCCCGCCTAAGCGCTGACTTGAAGGAAATGAAGAAAGGATTCGCACAGATTCCCCGTGGACTGCGAAGCAATGAAACTTCTGTTGTTGTCGTTCCAGTTCCCGGTAAAAAGGAAAAACGCTGGTACTTTCGAAATCAGGTTATCAAAGACGAAGTACTGGAAGTGCAACAACAGCGTGTTCGCGACTACATGAAAATAAAGAATCAACTTCGCTCCAGCGATGATTCCGACTCCATGTTCGAATTGCTTTGGAACTACGGGCCACCACTGAATACTCGCAAGAATCAGTCCGTCGGCTTTGTGACCGATCTGTTCGTGGTTCGCCCGTTCAACGATCACGAAGTCTTAGCCAGCTTGGATGGAAAACCGTATTTGGTTTGGCTCAATTCTACGGCCGGTCTGGCAGGCGGCGAAATCCTCTCAGGACCAACCTTCGTAGCTGGCACGGTTTCGGTCCAATTTAGCGATGGACTACCGGCTGCGATCACCGTACTGCGGGAAATTACGAAGGATGAACTGCGGGCTGCAATCGACGATGAAATGCCAAAAGACATCTATCGCACCTGGAAAGACAATAGCGGTAGCTACACCGTCGAAGCTAAATTACTGGGGCAGGATACAAATAAAGTGGTTCTTCAAAAACGTGATGGGAGCATTGTCAATGTGCCCAAGTCAAGACTCAGTTCGACGGACCAGTCGTATCTAAAGAACCAATAAGACTGATTGCCCGTCCAAGAGGCACACTTGCAGTTTCCATCTTGCTACCTGCCAGTCGGTCAGCTTCCAGCCAAAAGGTGGGGATCTCAATCGAAGCTTAAGGAATGCTTGTTCTTTTTTCGGGACGGACCTTCTAACTCCAAAGTCTTCCGATAGAATTGGATTTGAATCATGCTGATCGTTTAGATCGCTGATTTTTCGTTCGTTGGCAATTTGGGCATCACATCCTGCTGCTTGCAACCTACATCTGGGGCAAGTTTGCGGCATGCTTGCGTTTATGATTTCCGTGGTGTTTGCGGCGTTGTACTTACTTGCAATGCTGCGAGTCCTCTCCTCATCTTTGTTACTGGCGGCAACTTGTCGCGTTTTCTCATTGAGTCAGCCATGGCGTCGGATCAGATACAAAAAACGGCCCTTACCGATTGGCATGCGGAGCGTGGAGCTCGCATGGTCGAGTTTGCTGGCTACGAGATGCCCATCCAATACTCTTCAATTGTCAAAGAGCATGAAGCAACGCGTAATGCCGCTGGCTTGTTTGACATTTCGCACATGGGCCGCCTTCGCTTTGAAGGCCCTCGGGCCCACGAGCTACTGGACCACTTGCTGACGCGACGTGTCAGCGCGCTGAAAACGGGCCAAGTTCGTTACTCACTTATGTGCAACGCGTCTGGCGGCATTTTGGACGATGTTCTAATTTCGCGGCTGGAAAGCCCTAGTAGTCGCCAGTTCTTTCTCTTGGTGGTCAATGCCAGCAATCGCGCGAAGATTGTGCGTTGGCTAGAGCCCCATTTGGCCGACTTTCCTGATGTGGGGTTCAACGATGTGACTAACGAAACATCGATGATTTCGGTACAAGGCCCGGCCTCGCCTGAGATCGTTTCGAAACTATTCGACCGTAGCACAACGGACATGAAGTACTACACTTCGGTCGTGACGGATCAAATGAGCAAACCATGCATCCTGAGCCGAACTGGCTACACGGGCGAAGATGGCTATGAGTTGATTGTTCGCAATGAAAACGCTGCTCGAGTATGGGAAAACTTGATGCTGGCCGGGCGCGATGCCGGAGTAGAGCCAGTAGGTCTGGGGGCTCGCGATACCCTGCGACTGGAAGCAGCGATGCCGCTTTATGGTCATGAACTTTCAGAATCGCTCGACCCGTTCACTGCTGGACTTGGTTTTGCCGTCAATTTGAAAGATCGATCCTTCATTGGCTCCGAGGCTCTTACTAATCGCAAAGATAATCCGACAGGGTCGGTCCGAGTTGGCCTGCGACTTGAAGGTCGACGTCCTGCCCGAGAAGGAGCTTTGATTGTCGACCGAGACAACCGAACAATTGGCGAAGTGACAAGCGGAACTTTCGCTCCAACACTTGGCTTTCCCATCGCAATGGGCTATCTCAATCGCGAAGTTGCGATTGAAGGAAACTCGGTCGATATCGACATCCGAGGTTCAAAATCGTCGGCTGAAATCGTCCCGCTGCCTTTTTACTCTCGTCAGAAATCCTGAGAAACTGCTGTAAGGAAGTTAGATGAAACCAGAAGAACTGAAATACAACGAATCCCATGAATGGGTCGGAATGGACGGGGACTTGGCCGTGGTTGGCATCACGGATTTTGCAATCGAGCAATTGACCGACTTGGTCTACATGGCCCTGCCTGACATTGGTGCCAAAGTGACTCGTGGAGAAGAATTTGGTGAAGTCGAATCGGTAAAGGCGGTTAGTAACCTCTATAGCCCCGTTGATGGTGAAATCGTTGAAGTCCACAACTCACTTGCGGACAATATGGAGGTTCTAAGCACAGATGCTTATGGTGAGGGCTGGATGATCAAAGTGAAGCTTGCGGAAGGAGCCAGCCTGGACGGATTGCTAGACTTTGAAGCATACAAGAAGCAATGCTCGGATTCTTAAGGTCGCCTCGAAAGAAATAGGTCTGAGGTTCAAGTGGCATCTCGTAGTGTGGCTGGAGAGACGGAAACGTGGCTCTGTGACACCAATAAATTAGGAGTTTTTTCTGCGCATTTGATCAGAAAGTGAGCTCCGCAAAAATCAGACGTTCGCGATTGGGACGTCAAACTGTTCTTTTGAAAGTGAACTGGATCTCCAAGAATCGCTCCGCGATTCGGTGGTCGCAATATTGGGTTGCCAATGGCTTATTTATTCAACACCAACGAAGACCGAGAAAGCATGCTTGCCACAATTGGGGCGGCAAGCATTGAAGAGTTGTTTTCTCACATTCCAGGCGACCTTCGACTGAATCGGCAGCTAGATATCCCACCAGCTCTCTCGGAAATGGAGCTGACGCGACGCGCACAAGAGATCGCCTCACAGAATCAAGGCGCGAACAACTCGGTGTGCCTGCTTGGTGGCGGGGCCTACGACCACTTCATCCCCGCAGTCGTGGACGATCTTGCTAGCCGTGGCGAATTCTACACGTCCTACACACCCTATCAGCCCGAAGTTAGCCAGGGCAATTTGCAAGTCATGTTCGAGTATGAAACCCTGATTTGCCAATTGAGCGGAATGGATGTCTCCAACGCAAGCCTGTATGACGGCGCCACTTCAACGATCGAAGCCGTGTCGCTAGCAATGAGCGCGAAGCCGAAATGCAAGAAGGTTGTGGTGGCTGAGAGCTTGCATCCGGAGTATCGCCAAGTCCTTGCAACCTACCTTCAGTTCACCGACCTTGAATTGGTGACCGTGCCCTGCCCTGATGGCAAATTGCCAATCGAGGATTGGCAAAAGGCAATTGACGACGGGACTGGCTGTGTGGTGCTGAGCCAACCGAATTTCTTTGGAATCGTAGAGGATCTCGCGCCAGCAGCCGCGGTGGCAAAACAACAGGGTGCCGCCGTCATTGCCGTCGTAGATTTTATTAGCCTCGGACTTCTCAAACCGCCTGGTGAATGGGGGGCCGATATCGTCGTAGGTGAAGGTCAACCGCTCGGGAATCCGCTCCAGTATGGCGGCCCTTACCTTGGAATCATGGCTTGTAAGACCGAGTTTGTGCGTCGCATGCCAGGCCGGATTGCCGGCCAAACCTCGGACCAGCAGGGCAAGCGTTGTTGGGTACTCACCCTTCAGACACGCGAGCAACATATTCGACGTGAGAAAGCAACCAGTAACATTTGCACCAACCAAGGCCTATTCGCCTTGCGAGCCGCCATCTACTTGGCGCTCCAAGGGCCACTTGGGCTCAAGGAAACCGCTCAGCACTGTGCCTGGAAGGCACGCTACCTTGCTGAACAACTTTGTCAGTCGGATCGGTTCGAAATGCGTTTCGAAGAATCGTCGAACTGGCGCGAGTTTGTAATACGCGATCGTGAAAACGCCGTTGCTGCTCTCTTGCTAGAAGCTCAGCAAAACGGATTTCTTGGTGGCCTGGAGCTAGGTCGATGGTACCCAAACCTTGAAGACTGCCTCATGATCGCCGTGACCGAAAAGCGGAGCAAAGAAGAACTCGATCGCTTTGTCCAAATCGCTACCCAATCCAATGTTCGGGAGTTTGCCAATGCGTAACGTCCAATCTACTCAACTCCTTTTCGAATTGGCCAAGCCAGGTCGGCGTGCAAATCTTTTACCAGAATGCGATGTGCCGACACAAAGCTGCGACAGTTTCATTCCAAAAGAAACACTCCGAGATGCACCGCCGCCGCTTCCTGAACTAAGTGAAGGCGATGTCGTTCGGCACTTTACGAATCTATCGACTCTCAACATGTCGGTCGACACCCACTTTTATCCATTGGGCTCTTGTACGATGAAGTACAACCCTAAGCGTAATGAACGCATCGCTGGGTTTGGTGGCATCGTGGACCTACATCCCTTGCAAAACGATACAACCGTGCAAGGCATGCTGGAACTCCTATACGAAATCCAACAGTACTTTGCCGAAATCTCGGGCTTGCCTGCCGTTTCGATCCAACCCGCTGCCGGAGCACATGGCGAGCTAACTGCACTCATGTGCGCTGCAAAATACTTCGAAACTAAGGGAGAAAACAGGACGACCGTTCTCGTTCCCGACAGTGCTCACGGGACCAACCCCGCCAGTGCAAGTATCGTTGGATTTAAATCCAAGACGATTCGCTCGCTGGAAGATGGCTCGGTGGATCTTGACGATCTGCGTAGCAAGCTCGACGAGAACACAGCCGTTTTCATGATTACAAACCCAAGCACTTTGGGCCTATTTGAGAACAAAATCAAAGAGATTGCGGACTTAGTGCACGAGGCTGGCGGACTCATTTATCTCGATGGGGCCAACATGAATGCTATCCTCGGCATCGCGCGTCCGGGCGATTTCGGCGCTGACATGATGCACTACAATCCGCACAAAACCTTTAGTGGCCCTCATGGTGGCGGCGGACCAGGCGCGGGTCCAATCTGCGTTCAGGATTTCTTAGAACCTTATCTGCCAGTTCCTCGTGTTGCATACGAAAATTCTGACGGGGAAGCCACCTATCGCCTGTGCTTCGATCGACCACAGAGCATTGGTCGCGTTCGCAGTTTCATTGGCAATATTGGCGTGCTGGTACGAGCCTATTGCTACATCCGAGCCTACGGTGGCAATGGCTTGCGTGAAGTAAGCGAAAATGCAGTTCTAAATGCCAACTATGTGCTGGCGAAAGTAAAGAAAGTATTCGAAGTCCCACATGGTGATCGATGCATGCATGAGTTTGTCGCGTCGGCATCACCGCTCAAGAAGGAATCTGGGGTCACCGCGATGGACATCGCTAAACGACTGCTGGACTATGGTTTTCATGCTCCGACCGTTTATTTCCCGCTCACGGTTCCTGAAGCCATCATGATCGAACCTACGGAAACTGAAAGCAAAGAAACGCTTGATGCTTTTGTGGATGCGTTAGAGAAAATTGCCGCAGAATCCTCAGGCATTCTGCATGATGCACCTGCGTCCACAGTCATTCGACGCCCCGATGAAGTTCAAGCCGCACGCAATCCGGTAGTCAAATGGACGGTACCTATGTAATTGACCAGGCAAGAACCGGCCTGGAGAACATGCGACTCGATCATCAGATGCTTTCGCATGCATCAAAGCATGATCGTGTGTTGCTTCGAATTTATAAGTGGTCTGAACCAACGCAAACTCTTGGCTACTTCCAAGCGCGTTCGCAACGGGAACAACACGGCGAAAGTACTCGCATCCCGAGTGTTCGTCGGTCCACCGGCGGCGGTGCAATCATCCATCACTTTGATTGGACCTACTCCCTGGCCCTTCCTGCCGCGGCGCTAGAATTTAAAAACTCGCAATTAGGACCTTCTCAGTCCATCTACGACTTAGTGCACGACAGCGTCGTCGACTGGTTGCGTAGTCTCGGTTGCTCGGCCGCGAAATGGTCGGAAGCAACCTGCAAAGCGGAAACTTGTAGTTTCCTTTGTTTTGAACGACGAACTGTCGGTGATTTGGTGCTTGGAGAATCCAAAATCATGGGCAGCGCCCAGCGTCGTCGTAAAGGAGCTCTGTTGCAGCATGGAAGTCTGCTTCTGCAGCGTTCTGAATTCGCCCCAAGCCTCGCTGGTCTGCTGGAATCAGGGCTGAATCTTCAATCGACCGATTTTGAGGCTTTTGGCGAATGCCTCGCACAAACCCTAGAAAAATCACTTTCAGTCAAGATTAGCCCATCTTCAAATCTCTCCGCGGAGCTCGAAATTGAAGAGTTTGGAACGTACGGTGAGGATTCTTGGGAATACAAGCGTTAGGGAATAGCACCCCCATGTTAATGAAAATGCTGGCATTTAGAGGCTTTTGACTCAATTCGGCACTTTCCATACTTGCGATTTCATTTACTATTTTAAGATAATGCTTTAGCTTGTACTCACGATTCCGCGAGTACTCTACAAGAAACTTTTTCGTGTCTGGGCCCCTCCTTTTCAGTGCCCAGATTCTACGAGGTGAAGATGCAGGTTCAACTTCGAGTTGCCAACGGTGCCCAGGAAGGCAAGCTGATTCAAGTCAAGCATGACAAGTTCCTGATCGGCCGTAGCGATGATTGCCATCTGAGACCAAAGAGTGAATCGATCAGCCGTCGCCATTGTGCGATCGTTCACAAGCAAGGAAAAGTCCTCCTCCTGGACTTGAAGAGTCGAAATGGAACCGAGCTCAACGGCAAAAAGCTTGATCCATCGAAAGCTAAGATTCTCAAGAACGATGATCACATCAAAATCGGTAAGCTCGAGTTCAGCGTCGTAATGGAGGCTGGAGTCAAATCCGTCAAGAAGTCTGAAGTCAAGGATGTGAAAGAGGCGGCTGTTCGTTCCGCAACCAACATCGACGATAGCCGATTCGAAGAAGTCGACGTCAGCAGCTGGCTGGATGAACCCAACCAGAGCCAGACTGGCAACGAAACCATTACCAGGAACTTCGAATTCCCAGAGTCGACAGAGATGTCTGGTGAAACTGTCATGGAAGAACAAGCCGTTGCTGAAACACAAGCTGAGAAGGAAGAAGATTCTTCCAAGAAAAAGAGCAAACCTGGGAAGCTACCGCCTGTTCCTACAAAACCATCCACGGGTAACTCCAAGGATGCAGCACAAGAAACGCTTCGCAAGTTTTTCAGTGGTGGCCGATAGCTACCGAGCGAAAAGACGAGCCCGCTATGCGGGCTTTTTTTATGCAATCGTATTTTCACACAGACATCATGCGCATCAAATTGACATCCTACGAACACACGCGCAAGACAAACTGGTTCTTGTAGCAACAGTTTTCCGAAGGGTTGCGATTACGCAGGCTAAAATTGCTTACTGTGGTACATAGCTTGCAGCTTCATGACATGCTCTTCACCACGTTTCGATTTGAATGCATGAAAAAATTTCTGGCTACGTAAACTTGTGGCGCATTCGATAACCAAAGGATTCTTGTCTTGAGATACCGCCAATTCACAAATCCGCTCTACGCAATCATCTCCTGTCTGCTCCTCATTCCATGCTCGATTGCATGGAGCCAGCAGGAGCACATTGTGCGTCTTAGCGACGGAATGATTCTCGGCCCAGGCATCCTTGGAGATACAGATAGTCTCAGCACCAATGGTTTTCAACAAGGTGGGCAGACCAGTGGTGGGAAACCGATCGCTTTTTTGGATGACAATTTGCGGACGACCTACTTCAACATCCTCCCAATTAATATGCAGTCGGAGATTTCTACCGCGGCCAGTCTCGAAGAGATCATTACGCCTTCGGCCGAAGACGTTGCTAGATCTGGAACCGCACCTGCCATCCAGGCGATTCTCCAAGTCACAAATTTCAACAAATATCAGCATCGAACATTCAGCATTTTGACTCCCCGAGGTCGATCCGATGTGGTGCAAGGTGCAACGCTTATTACGCCAAAATACACCAAAGTGGAAGTGCTCAATACTCAGTCTGACAAGTTTGAGTGGGATATGCGAATCGCTACCTCGTCTATACAAACTGATCAACTGGACGCGATGCTCAAACACACTTTGGGAATGGAGACTCCAGGGAATTGGCTTCAGCTGGTCCGTTTCTACACGCAAGCCAAGCGTTTCAATCAGGCGCGCGAGACGATGCGAGAAGGGTTGAGACGCTTCCCCTCTGCGCTCGCCGAACAAAAGGCGGTTGTAACTCAGCTTGATAAGCTACATGCAAACGAGAAATTCGAGGAAATCAAGCTCCGCCGGAATGCGGGCCAACATGAGCTGGCAATGAAGTACCTGACCGCTTTTCCTGTGCAATCTCTTCCAGTTGAAACGCAAATCAAATTACAAACTGAAGTCGAAGAGGTCCAAGCAAGCATCAAGCAGATCACCGAAATCATTGCTGAACTCAAAGAACGTGTGGCAAAGTTACCCCCAGCCGATCAGCAAGCCGTTGGCCCCTTGATGGACGAGATTCTTGGGGAACTGACCCTGAATACGATCGACCGCATGGCCGACTTCCAACGATTGCGATCAGACACCGCGATTGCTAATGAAAATAAGGTCGCTCTCGCGCTCGCAGGTTGGCTTTTGGGATCTGGATCCGGACTAGACAACTTCGCCGTCGTCAAGTCGCTGATTCGTGTTCGCTCCAAAGTCGTCGAATACTTGCGAGAAGCCAATCAACAGAGAAGGTTAGGTATCCTCAGCCAATTGAAATCCGAAGAAGGAGCACAGCCGAAATTGCTCGATCAATTGCTTGAGACGATGAAGCCACCTTTGAAGGAACCCATTCCCAAAGTCGGCGACCCACCTGGATTATTCCGCACCCAAGCCGAAAGGCCCGGCGGTGAAGCGGTGCAGTATCTAGTACAGGTGCCGCCAGAATACGATCCAAATCGCAAATATCCGTGTGTCTTGGCCATTCCCGGCCGTGGCGACGTCCCCGAGCTTGAGATCAACGTTTGGTGCGGACCATTTGCCAAACTCGCTTTTTCCGAAGCACGTTCCGGACTGGCTACGCGTCACGGTTACATCGTTGTGTCTCCCGTTTGGATGAGCGAGGAACAAACCGAATACCAGTACACCGAGGGCGAACAATCGAAGATCTTGCGAGCTTTGCGCGACGCCATGCGAAAGTTCAGCATCGACACCGACCGAATTTTTGTCACCGGACACTTCGACGGGGCTACTGCCGCTTGGGACCTTGCCGTTTCTCATCCCGATTTGTGGGCTGGCGCGGTCATGATTTCCCCTGGCGCCGACAAGTATATTTTGCACTATTCGCAAAATGTCAGGGGAAAAACAAAGGCCGAAGTGCCACTTGGAACCTATGTCGTGTACGGACAACTCGATGGAAAAAGAGCCAAGTCCAAAGTCGGTTCGGTCATTACGAACTATCTGCGCTCACCCATGTATGACTCTCTCGTTGTCGAATATCGTGGTCGTGGAAGCGGGCTTTTCGTCGATGAGATGGAGAGGATTTTCGAATGGATGAACCTCGCAAGCCATCGCAGGATTCGCACACCGAAAAACATTACCACCAAAACAATGCGCAATGGTGATCGCTTTTTCTATTGGCTAGAAGCACCCAGCCTTCTACCGAACGTTGCAGGCAACGCATTCCAAATGGATCCTCGATCTGCGGGTAACTTTGATGCAACCATACTCGGTCCCAACTATAACGGCGTTAGAATCAGCCGCATTCCCTCGGTCAACAAGAAAGCGACCGTCTGGCTTTCTCCAGATATGGTCAACTTCAACCAACCGGTAACCGTCAATTTGGGCAGATCCAAGACGTATAATGTCAGCCCCGATGTAGGAGTAATGTTAGAAGACGTTCGAACACGTGCCGATCGCATGCATGTTTTTTGGCAAAAGATCTCAATCGATTAGGTCAAGCAAAAAAGCCCTCTTGGGACCAAGCCAACTAGCGAATACCCTCCGCGATTTCCGCTGCTCGAGTCACCAAGTACTTGCCGTAATCGCCTTGGATTTCCCTACCCTGCTTTTCTAGCTGTTCAATGCTTATGTAGCCTTTGATGCAAGCGATCTCTTCTAAACATGCCAGCTTTAGCCCCTGCCTTGCTTCAAGTGTTTCAACAAAGTTTGCTGCATGAATCAAGGATTGATGGCTGCCCGTATCTAGCCACGCAAAGCCGCGTCCGAGTCTTTCGCACTGAAGTGCGTTCAAGTCGAGATAAGCCCGGTTTACGTCCGAGATCTCGTATTCTCCGCGACTAGACAATTGAACTTGCCGAGCAATATCCACAACTCGGTTGTCATAGAAATAGATACCAACAACGGCAAAATTTGATTTAGGTTCGGCCGGCTTCTCTTCAATTTCTTCCACGTTTCCGTCGGCATCGAAAGACACAATTCCAAATTGTGTTGGATTCTGAACTCGGTACGCAAAGATTTTCGCACCCTTGATGTCTTTGGCTGCATTAATTAGAAGATGATGCAGACCTTGACCGTAAAAGAGATTGTCACCCAGATGCAAAGCAACGGATTCGCGGCCTATAAATTCATCGGCAATTTGGAAGGCTTGGGCGATACCTTTGGGCTCCTGCTGCACCTTGTATTGAATTGAAATCCCCAGCTGCGAGCCATCCTGCAGAAGCCTCTGAAACTGCGGGAGATCTTCGACAGAGGAAACAAGCAAGAGGTCACGAATCCCGGCCAGCATCAGGTTGGAAATCGGGTAATAGATCATGGGCTTGTCGTACACCGGCAGCAAATGCTTGTTCACTGCCCGAGTGACGGGGCGCAGCCGAGAGCCTGTACCTCCAGCGACAACGATTCCTTTGGTTACGGCACTGCTCATGGAGCTGGCCCTTCCTTACTGTTCACCCAACCAAGATTTTTCGCGTACCACTGCACCGTTTCTTCAAGCTTGGATTCAAAATTGTATTGCGCTCGCCAGCCAAGTTCCCTTTCCAGTTTTTGACCGTTTAGGGCATAGCGAAAATCATGACCAGGACGATCTGCGACGAATTGAATCAACTCCTTGGCGGGACGCGGGTCCTTCTGCTGCAGATCGTCGACCAGCCGGCAAATCATGTGCACGAGATCGATATTTCTTATCTCCCGCCCGCCCCCAATGGCGTAGGTTTCGCCTGCTTTGCCCACTTGGAGAATTCTACTTAAAGCCTCACAATGATCTTGCACGGATAACCACTCTCGAACATTGCTCCCGTCGCCGTAGACGGGGAGTTCTTGCTGCCGCAGCGCATTCACGATCATCTTCGGAATCATTTTTTCTGGGTTTTGAAACGGCCCAAAATTGTTGGATGAATAGGAGGTTAAGGTAGGAAAACCGTAAGTTTGATAACTTGCCCGAACAAAATGGTCTGCGGCGGCCTTCGACGCTGCGTAAGGTGAATTGGGCGCATAAGGCGAAATCTCTGAGAAGAGGCCTTCTGACTCCAAGCTCCCAAAAACTTCGTCCGTAGAAACTTGTAGAAACCGAAAGCAATCACTTTCCTCCTCGCTTAATACCTCCCAATATCTCAAACATTCAGCCAGTAATTGGGTGGTACCCAAAACGTTGGTTTCCACAAATGGCAGAGCTTCCTGAATGGATCGATCCACATGAGATTCGGCGGCGAAGTTTACAACGGCCGCCGGCTTGAATTGGTTTAGCAAATCGCGAACGAGAGTGTGGTCATTGATACTGCCCCGCACGAATCGAAAATTGGGCGACACATTGACAGCATCCAATGCTTGCAAAGAACCGGCATACGTCAATTTGTCCAGGACCAACACATGAGCGCCGGAAAAAATCTTGTTCCGTACAAATTGGCTTCCGATAAAGCCTGCGCCTCCAGTAACAAAGATCCGATTCTGTGAGGTCTCATTTACCATGAACGTTTTACATGGTCGAAAAAGTAGTTAATACGTTTGGAGTTGGCGCGTCAGCGGTTTCCGTGAAGATACGTTGCAGATCGCCAGGAATGCTTGGTTATTTGCAGCTTATCTAAGGGATTTTGCTTTTTTCGAAACGAGAATCCAGAAATGGTTTAGTGATCGACCATAGCAATTTTCTCTTGATGGGCTAGCAAAAGCTCTAACTGGTCATTTGTTCAGTAACAAAATACGGGATTTAGATCCCGCAGGGTTCGGACAAGCTTGCAAAAGCGAGTTGAGAGCCGTCAGCGGCGGTTCCGGTGGGAATGGACCGACAGATGCAAATGCCTTGGGAACTTTTACCAACCATAAACACTCCAAGCATCGCGGTTTCGTCTGGATTCGTTTTTCTCGGATCTGCCGTTTTTGACGAAAAATGCGATGAGTGGTGGCTTCCCGTGCCGCTGGTCCTGCGAGATTCGTTGAATTCGGTTATGTGCCAATTACAATCCAAACTTGAAACTTTTTATTTTCCTATACCCCCTAAACC